>JAVQXS010000453.1:0-1649 GCA_033578065.1 Thermoleophilia bacterium | reverse complement strand
GATCCTCCTCGGCGCGCTCGCTCTCAGCGTCGCCGCGGTCGTGAGCCTCGTCGGAAACCAGGCGCTCTTCGCGGCTCGCGACGCCCGAGCGCGCGAGGAGTGGGGGGCGGCCGTCGACCACGCCCGTCGGGCGTCCGCGCTCCTCCCGTGGTCGGTCGAGCCGCTCATCGTGCGCGGTGACGCCGTCGCTCGCCTGGGCGACCGCGCGGCTGCCATCGAGGCCTACCGGCGGGCGGTCGCGAGAGATCCGCGGAACTGGGTCGCCTGGCTCAGGCTCGCTCAAGTCGCAAGCGGACGGGAGCGCGCCCGCGCGTACGCGCGCGTCCGTGCGCTGAACCCGCTCGCACGCGATCTCCCCGGGGAGGGCCGCGCCGCGGGCTCCTAGCGTCGGGTCTCAGCGCGAGCTCGGCTGGCGACGCTCTCTCCGCCGTAGCGCCACTCCGAGCGCGACGAGCCCGCCGGCGAGGATCGCGACCGCGAGGAGCGAGAGCCCGGTGTTCGGGAGCGTCTCGGCAGCCCCTCCGACTCCGGCAGCCGGGGTTCCCCCCGTCGTCTCCTCGACAACGACCCCCGCGACCTTGTCCTCATCGCCGTACTGATCGCCAGCGGAGGTCTGCGCGTACGCAGCGCCTCCCAGCGCGAGGAAGAGCCCGACGACGAGCGCGAGGTAGGCCGCCGCGAAGGCGAGCGCCGATCCCCGTAGCCCAGTTCCGCTTCTCATCCCTCCTCCTTCACTCCTCCTCCTGAAGGTATCCGGCCAAAGCATACGCATTTTCCCGGAACGAGCTACTGGTCGATGGTCTGGACCGTGGGGAACGCCCGCTTGGGACGCGTGAGGTGCGCGCTCGGCGGGCGGCAGTCGGGCGCGAGGCCCCACAATGGCGGCGATGGTCATCCTCGTCGTCGACGACGAACGCGCGGTGCGCGAGTCCCTCCGCCGGGCGCTCGAGCTCGAGGGCTACGGCGTCGAGCTCGCGGCCGATGGCGAGGAGGCCCTGGCAAGGCTCGGGACCGATCCGCTCCCCGACGCGGTCGTCCTCGACGTGCTCCTGCCGGGCCTCGGCGGCCTCGAGGTGTGTACGCGCCTGCGGGCGAAGGGGATCCGCGTGCCCATCCTCATGCTCACGGCGAGGGCGGAGGTGGACAGCCGCGTCGCCGGCTTGGACGCAGGCGCCGACGACTACCTGCCGAAGCCGTTCGCGCTCGCGGAGCTCCTCGCCCGCCTGCGGGCGCTCCTCCGTCGGGTGGGCGAGGGCGGCGCTGTGCCCGGCGAGGTGCTGAGGTTCGCCGATCTCACGCTCGATCCACGGACCCGCGAGGTGGCCCGCGGCGGCGAGCGGATCGAGCTGACCCGAACCGAGTTCGCCCTCCTCGAGCTCTTCCTCCGCAACCCGCGCCAGGTCCTCACGCGCTCACTCATCTTCGAGCGCGTCTGGGGGTACGACTTCAGGCCGAGCTCGAACGCGCTCGACGTCTACATCGGCTACCTGCGGCGCAAGACCGAGGTCGGTGGACGGGGCCGGCTCATCCACACGGTGCGCGGCGTTGGGTACGCGCTTCGAGAGGCATGAGCTTACGGGCGCGGATCGCTCTGGCCACGGCGCTCGCCGTCGCGCTCGCGGTCGCCGGGGCGTCGGCGCTCGTGTACC
>JAVQXS010000452.1:0-1653 GCA_033578065.1 Thermoleophilia bacterium | reverse complement strand
TCCGCATGGTCGCTCCCGGATACGCGTCGTACCAGCCGCACTGCTGGAATACGGGAACCGTTACCGCCTCCGGACGGTGGCGGATCGACTCCCAGTACTCGTCGCTGACGGGATGGGCGAGCCACTCGCGCCAGCAGCCGATCTTGCGGCCGATCGCCTGCTCGTCGAGCTCGACGAGCGGGAGGTGCCGGAGCACGCGGTCGTTCAGGAAGAGCCGACCTGCGCTCTCCCCAGTCACCGTCCCGAGCGAGCTCGACCAGATGAGCGCAGCGCCGAGCGAGAGCGCGAGCTGGAAGGCACCGCCGACGTCGTGGCAGTCGGCGAAGTAGTCGTCCATGATCACGTGGGGGGCGAGGCAGCGCACGGCGGGGTGCGCGTGCGGCGCGAGCTGCCACTGGACGATCGCCCCGTAGCTCCGCCCCCACGTGCCGATGCGTCCGTTGCACCACCGCTGCCGTACTGCCCACTCGACCGTGTCGAGCGCGTCCGCACCGTCTGTCACGTATGCCGTGAACGTCCCCTCGGACTCGTACCGGCCACGGACGTCGACGACGACGGCGGCGTAGCCGCGCTCGGCGTAGAAGACGCCCCACGCGATGAAGCGATCACGTGTCGACTCGTACGGCGTCCACTGGATCACCGTCGGGAACGGTCCGCGCGCGAGCGGCAGGTAGACGTCGGCGGAGAGCGTGAGGCCGTCGCGAAGGGGGACGCGCCGGTCGTGGAGGAGGCGGACGTCGTGGCGCGGCTCGGAGCGAGGCATCACGCTCGCATGCCCGCCGGGACCGGCGTGCCGGCGAAGTGGCACGCGGCGAGGTGCCCGCTCCCATGCTCCACGAGGGGAGGCTCGACCTCGGCGCAGATCGCCTGGGCGAGGGGGCACCGCGTCCGGAAGCGGCAGCCCGAGGGTGGGTCGATCGGGCTCGGAACGTCCCCTTGGAGGACGATGCGCTCCCGTCTCGTCCCCGGCCTCGGCTCGGGGTTCGCGGAGAGGAGCGCGACGGTGTACGGGTGCAGGGGTCGCTCGAACAGCTCGCGCGCGGAGGCGAGCTCGACGACCTTCCCCAGGTACATGACCGCGATGCGGTCGGAGATGTAGCCGACGACCGCGAGGTCGTGGGCGACGAAGAGGTACGTGAGATCGAACTCGCGCTTGAGCTCGCCGAGGAGGTTGAGCACTTGTGACTGGATGGAGACGTCGAGTGCGGAGACGGGCTCGTCGGCGACGACGAACCGTGGTCGGAGAGCGAGCGCGCGAGCGAGACCGATCCGCTGTCGCTGTCCACCCGAGAACTGGTGCGGGTAGCGTCCGGCGACGTCGCGCGGGAGGCCGACGCGCTCGAGCGTCTCGAGCACGATCGTCTCCCGCTCGGAGGGCGAGCCGACCCCGTGCACCTCGAGCCCCTCCGCGACGATGTCGCGGATGCGCATGCGTGGGTCGAGCGATCCGACCGAGTCCTGGAAGACGATCTGCATGTGGCGGCGGTACGGCTTGAGCGCGCTCGCGCGGAGCCTCGTGATGTCCGTCCCGTCGAACTCGATCCGTCCCGAGCTCGGCTCGAGCAGGCGGAGGACGACGCGGCCCAGCGTCGACTTCCCACACCCTGACTCCCCGACGAGGCCGAGCGTCTCCCCCCGGCGAACCTCGAGGTC
>JAVQXS010000451.1:0-1667 GCA_033578065.1 Thermoleophilia bacterium | reverse complement strand
GCGACCTCTCCGGGGCCGCCCGCCAGCACGATCCGCCCGTCGACGAGCAGGACGACGCGCGCGGCGCGCTCGGCCACCTCCTCGAGCACGTGCGTCGCGACGAGCACGGCGCCGCCGCCCGCGCAGCGCTCGACCACGAGCTCCCAGAGCCGGCGCCGCCGGGGCGGGTCGAGCGAGGCGGTGGGCTCGTCCAGGAGGAGCACGTCGGGCTCGCCGAGCAGGCCGAGCGCGAGGTTCAGCCGCTGCTGGTTTCCGACGGACAGCTCGGCTGCCGGCTGCGGCCTGGCGCGGAGATCCATGAGGTCGAGCATCTCCTTCGCGGCTTCCTCGGGGTGCTCGAGGCGCGCGAGGCGCGCGAACAGGCGCAGGTTCTCGAAGGCGGAGAGGTGCCCGTAGAGCGCTGGGCGCTGCGGAGCCCACCCCACGCGCGGAGGCGGCGTGGCCACCTCGATCCGCCCCGCGGTCGGCCGGATGGCGCCCGCGAGCACGGCGAGGAGCGTCGACTTCCCTGCGCCGTTCGGCCCGACGAGAGCGACGAGCTCGCCCGCCCGGAGCTCGAGGTCGGTAGGAAGGAGCGCCGTGCGCCGGCCGAAGCGCCGCTCCACGCCACGGGTGGCCAGCAGCGCACGGGGCTCGGTCACGGCCGTGCTCGCTACGAGGACGCCTCCGGGGCCTCGATCGTGACGGGCTCGTCGAGACGGGAGATCTCGACCGCCCGCAGCGCCTCCTCGCCCTCGCCCGAAGCCACCGGGCCGCGTACCTCCACGCGCCGGAGGATCCGGTCGTCGGCTCCGATCCAGAGCGTCGCCTCCACGCGCCCGTTGCCGGGGGCGACGGCGAAGAGCGGAGCGACGTCCTCGACGGCCACCGTCCCCCGGAGCTTCAGCGCCTCGACCCCAGCGATCTCCTCTCGCCCCTCGTCGCGCAGATCGCTGACCCGACGCATGACGCCGAGGACGCCCTCGACCGGGTCGAGCAGGAAGGACGGCGTCGTGCCCACGTCGATCGCGCGCCAGCGGCCCTCGAGGGGATCCTTGATCCATACGTCGGCGCTGATCGCCACGAGCTCTGTCGTCAACGGTACGCCCGCGAACGTGCCGCTGACCTCGGCGCGAACGCGGTCGGGCACGAGCGCATCGCCTTCGGCACCGAGCAGTTGGAGACCGGTCGTCGACGGCGGGATGCCCTCGGAGTCGAACCTAAAGTGGAAGCTCCGGACCTCCTGGGTCGCGTCGGCGCTCTCACGGACGACGTCCTCGGGGGCGGGGCCGCCGTTGCCGCCGCACCCGGAGATCGCCACGAACGCGACCGCCGCGCCGAGAGCGAGAACACGACGCATGTCCGAGATCATGCACCGCCCGATCCCCCGCGCAGCGCCCGACCGGCGTCACGCGCTGACGCCCGCCGGGGAGCCACGAGGGCGTCGCCGTCGCACGATCGCCTTCCGGGCCTCCTCGGCGACGAACACGATCGGCGCCCAGACGACGAGCGCGAGCCACCACCAGGCGGGGATCGGTGCCTGGTGGAAGAGCGTGTTCAGCCCGGGCACGTACACGAGCGCGACGGCGAGCGCCACCTCGAAGGCGATCCCGACGAGGAGGAAGCGGTTCGAGCCGAGGCCGATCGAGAAGACCGACCGCTCCTCGGTCCGCATCGCCTGGCCGGCG
>JAVQXS010000450.1:0-1671 GCA_033578065.1 Thermoleophilia bacterium | reverse complement strand
GGAAGGCAGCCGCAGGCGGACGTTCACCGAAGTGCCGGGGAGAGCCTCCGCGCGCAGGAGCTCGGCTGCCGCGCCGCGGGCGACGAGAGCGGCGCTGTCTGGCTCCAGCGGGACTGGGTCGCCGCCCTCGAGCACCCGGGTGACGACGCCGGGGAGGTCGACGTTCGGAACCGCCGGCGGGAACGACGCGAGCACAGCGGCAACCGCTCCCGGGACGCGAGGCGTGGCCTTCCCCCACTGCGGCGTGAAGAGCGCAGCCTCATCGGGGCCTGGAGCCTTGTTGAGCCTGGCGAGCGGTCGCGGCCCCCCCGACCCCGACCAGGTCGCCCGCAGCGCGACACGGCGGACGTCGAGCAGACCGTCGACGCGGATCCCGAGGCTCGAGCGGCCGGGATTGGGAGCGGTCGCGAGGACGCCGTCGCGGAGCGTGATCCCGCTCGGTCGTCCGTCGGCGAAGGAGAAGAGGTCGCCGTTCACCGCCACCGACGTCGCGACCGACGCCCGCCTGCGCTGGATCGCCGTCACCGGCTCGCGCCCCGCCACCGTGCCGCGGCCGAGCTCCGGCCGCAGGCGGAAGAGCCCCGTCGGCCGCGGCGCGCGCACCACGTGGATCACGACCGGCCCCCAGGGGGTGAAGACGAGGTCGCGCTCGTACGTCACCCCCGGCAGGAGCGCCTGCGGCTGCGCGAGCGCGAGGGAGGGAGCGCCCAGCCCCGCGAGCGCCGCGAGCACGACAGCGGCCAGACGAGCCACAGCCTGCCCGAGGCTAGCCGATCGAACGACCGCGATCCCCAGGCACTTGCAAAGCCCGAACAGCAGGCGCTCTTGCGCCGCGCTCCTCTCGGGTGACCTCGACTGCCTGCTCTCGGCATCGGCGATCGAGCCCCGCACGCGCGAGCGTCCCAGACCCTCATAACTCGTCGAGCGTCCCGGGCGCGAAGGCTCACACGGCAGCCCAGGCTGCGGCTGCCGCCTCCGTCCGCCGGTGCACGCCGAGCTTCGCGTAGATGCGCTCGAGGTGCCTCTTCACGGTGCCTGGGCTGACCGAGAGCTGCCGCGCGACCTGCGCGTTCGTCCGTCCTTCGGCGACGAGGGCAAGCACCTCCGCCTCGCGGCGGGTGAGACCGAGGCCCACGAGGACCTCGAGCGCCGGCCTCGCAGCTCGCTCGCCCACGACGAGAGCGACAGGTCGCTCCCCGACCGCATCGAGGCGGACGCAGACGCCTCCGCCCGACACGACAAGCGGACCGCGACATCCGCCGACGAGCCACTCGGTCACCCGGGTCGGAAGCCTGCCCGTGCGCCACGTGTCGCCGAAGACGCGCTCGATGACCCGCTCGGCCTCGGGCGTCACCCACAAGGGGCGCCCGTCGAGCGCGAGCACGACGAGACCCGGCTCTGCCCGCTCGGCGGCGGCGAGCGATCCGACGAGCGCCTGAAGCAGCGACCGCTCGTAGGCGGACGCGAGGTGTGGCTGCACGAGGTCGACCGCCTCGCGGTCGCGCTTCGTGAAGTCGCCGGCTCGCCGATGCAGGCTGAACCCGACGACGAGGCTGCCTGGAACCGGGAGTCGCACGGCTAGCAGGAAGTTCGTCTCGGCCGGCTCGAACACCTCGGCGAAGAGGCGCGTCCGGCGGAACTGCCGCTGGGTGAGGAACTCGGACATCGTCC
>JAVQXS010000449.1:0-1671 GCA_033578065.1 Thermoleophilia bacterium | reverse complement strand
ACGACGGCGTGGATGCGCTCGCACGCTCGACCTCCCCTCGACCAGCGTCCCGCCACCGTGGCTCTGCCGTAACGTGCCGCTCGTGACGGAGGCAGAGGAGCGCCCGCGCGGAGCGTCGCCTTCGGTCCGGGCTGGCTGCACCGAGCCTCGACAGCCTTTTCGCGATCACGGCACGAAGGCGTTTCCCCTTCGCGACGCTGCCCCACCTACGCTCCGCCCATGCGAGCGCGGACCGCAGCGACCCGTTCCGTCGCGACGCCGTGGGGGCCTGCGGAGGTGCTCGAGGAGGCGACAGTCGCGCAGCGGTCGGGCGAGCGCCGGTTCTCCGTCGTCGTCGAGCTCCTCGAGAGCGGGAGCGGGGAGCGTCTCGTCCGGTTCGCCTACGCAACGCAGGGAGCAGCACGACGCGGCCCTGTGACGATGCGGGCGCGCGACCTCGAGCGGCTGCGGGCGGCGCTCGAGCGCGCGCCCGCCCTGAAGGAGGTGCTCCGCATGTCGCCCTCGTGACGACGGGGCAGCTGTTGCCCGTCGGCCAGCCGTGACCCCCAAGGGCGACCTTCCCTGGCTCCCGGGGGCGACACCGCGCGGATCGGCCGACAGTGGCTGGAGAGTGCCGTGGCGACAGGCCTCGTGGTGACGCGGGAGGCCGGCGCGTCTGGCGACGACGGCTTGGCCCGACCGACGTCGGCCGGAGCGTCGCGGGATCCCGCTCTCCCCGAGGGGACCGCTCTGCCCGAGGGGAGCTGTGAGGAGTCGCCGCTAGGCGGCAGCGAGGACGTGCTTCTCGGCCGCATCGACGAGCGCCGAGAGGAGGAGTCCCCCGTCCGCGGAGCCTAGGAGCGGATCGACCGCGTGCTCGGGATGGGGCATGAGGCCCATGACGTTCCCCGCCTCGTTCGTCACCCCCGCCACCCGGCCGAGAGAGCCGTTCACGTCCTCTCGGTAGCGGAGGACGATCTGGCCGCGGGCGGCAAGCTGCATGAACGTCCCCTCATCCGCGTACCAGGCGCCATCGCCGTGCTTCACGGGGAGGACGAGCTCCTGCCCCTCGACGCACCTCCGCAGGAAGGGCGACGCCGTCGACTCGACGGTCACGGCCACGTCGCGGCAGAGGAACTCGAGCTGCCGGTTCGGACGCAGCACGCCGGGGAGCAGCCGAGCCTCGCAGAGGACCTGGAAGCCGTTGCAGATCCCGAGCACCGGCCCCCCCTCCTCCGCGAAGCGCCGGACGGCGGCCATGATGGGGGCACGGCTCGCGATCGCGCCGACCCGCAGGTAGTCGCCGTAGGAGAACCCGCCCGGGAGAACGACGGCGCCCGTGCGAGGGGGGAGCTCGTCCTCCGCATGCCAGACGAGCGCGGTGCGCGCGCCGACCGCTCCGAGCGCCCATGCGGCATCCCGGTCGTCGTTCGAGCCCGGGAAGCGGACGATCGCGACGAGCGGACGTGAGGTCATGCTCGCTCGAGCTCGATCTCGTAGCTCTCGATGAGCGGGTTCGCGAGGAGCTCCCGACACATCCGCTCGACGCGCTCCTCCGCCTCGGCGTCCTCGGCGAGCTCGAGGTCGATCACGCGACCGATACGGACCCCGGAGACGTCGAAGCCGAGCTTGCGGAGGGAGGCCTCGACCGCCTCGCCCTGCGGATCGAGGATCCCCTGCTTCGGCCGCACG
>JAVQXS010000448.1:0-1678 GCA_033578065.1 Thermoleophilia bacterium | reverse complement strand
AGCTCCTCCTCCACGCAGGCGGCCTTCGAGGAGTCGTCACCTCCCCTGCCCTCCTCGTCGGGCTCGTGCTCCAGCTTCCCGTCTCGCTCGGCGTCTGGCTCCTCGTCCGGCGCCTGCTGTCGGTGCTCGAGCCCGCGCGCTCGGCGCGGCGCGCGCTCTCCCAGCGTCTCGTCGCGCTCCCGCTCTCCGTCCGGGAGACGCTCTCGGCCGCCTCGCAGCGCGCCCTCCCGCCGGGGCGCGGGCCGCCGGCGCTCCTCCGTCCCTGACCTTCCCGCCGCCTCGCGCGGCGACGACGTACGGAGGATCGAGATGAGGAAGCTCCTGATCGCATGCGCTGCGGCGGCGCTCGCCGTCGCGCTCTCGGGCTGCGGCTCGGGCGAGGAGGCAGCGCCGGCGACGACCGGAGAGCCGCCCCCGACGACGCAGACGCCGGAGACGGACACGGACGCCACGGAGACGGCGGAGACGCGACCGGAGACGGAAGCGCCGCCGGAGACGACGTCCGTGACGACAGTCCGCATCGTCGTGCGGGACGGTCGTCCGGTGGGCGGGATCGTGCGGCCGAAGGTGCGTCGCGGCGACCAGGTCGTCCTCGTCGTCACCTCAGACCTCGCCGGCGACGTCCACCTCCACGGCTACGACCTCGAGCGGCCGGTGGCGCCCGGCCGCCCTGCGCGCCTCCGCTTCCGGGCGACGATCCCCGGACGCTTCGAGATCGAGCTCCACGCGCATCCGGAGGTGCACATCGGGGAGCTGACGGTCACGCCGTGACGCCGCTCGCCCACGGGATCGGGAGCGTCCGCGACCTCCCCGTCCCCGCGTCCTTCTTCTACACGACGGCGGCGATCGTCCTCGTCGTCTCCTTCGTCGCCCTCGGCGCGCTCTGGAAGCGCCCGCTGCTCGAGCGCCACGGGGGCGGTCGGCGGCTGTCCGGCCTGCTCTCGACGATCCTCCTCTCGGCGGCCCTGCGCGTCGGGCTCCAGGCGGTGGCCGTGGCGCTCCTCACGCTCACCCTGACCGCAGCGCTCTTCGGGACGCCGGTCGAGATCCGCAACTGGGCGCCCACCTTCGTGTACGTCGCCTTCTGGGTCGGCATCCCCGTCCTCTCCGTGGCGCTCGGGAACGTCTGGCGCGTCCTCAGCCCGTGGCGCGCGCTCGCCGACGCGGCGGTGTACGCGCTCGAGCGCGCCGGTCGCGAGGCGCGGCCGATCCTCCCCGCCCCGACGAGGCTCGGACGCTACCCCGCGGCGGGCGCCCTCTTCGCCTTCGTCGCGCTCGAGCTCGCCCATCCTCGCCCTGCCGACCCGCGGACGCTCGCGGTCGCGATCGCGATCTACACGTACTGGGCGCTCGCTGGGATGGCGCTCTACGGGCGCGATGCCTGGGAGCGACAGGGGGAAGGGTTCGCGGTCGCGTTCGGGCTCCTCGCCCGCATCGCGCCGCTCGCCGTCCGCGAGGGGACGGTCATCGCGCGCTGGCCGCTCGTCGGGCTCGCGGGCTCGGATCCGACCCGTGGCACGACGCTCGTCCTCGCGGTCATGATTGGCTCGACGAGCTTCGACGGCTTCAGCAGGACCTCGGCCTGGCAGGGCCTCGTGGCGGAGGCGCGCGCTCGCGCCGCCGACGTATCGCCACGCGTGCTCGACCTCCTCACGATGGCCCTCGGCCTCGCCGGCCT
>JAVQXS010000447.1:0-1681 GCA_033578065.1 Thermoleophilia bacterium | reverse complement strand
ACGCGGTGATCGTCTTCGCCCCGGTCGGCGCGCTCGTGCCCGCCGCGCTCTCGCACGTTCGCAAGGCCGGCGTCGTCGTCTGCGCCGGCATCCACATGAGCGACATCCCGTCGTTCCCCTACGCGCGGCTCTGGGGCGAGCGCGTCCTCCGCTCGGTCGCGAACCTCACCCGGGAAGACGGCGAGGAGTTCCTCGCCCTCGCTCCGCAGATCCCCGTCCGGACGGAGGTGGAGCCGTTCCGCCTCGAGGAGGCGAACGAGGCGCTGGAGCGGCTCCGCCGAGGCGAGGTGCGAGGAGCAGCGGTCGTCGTCCCGTAGGACGGGCGCTCAGGAGCAGCCAGCGCGGCGCTCGCCGCGCCAGGTCTCGATCCCCTCGCGCAGCGCGACTCCTGCGACGACGAGGGCAGCGGCAGGGTCGAGCCACGAGAGCCCGAGGAGCGCGTTGCCGAGGAGGCCCGCGAGCACCGCCGCGGAGAGGTACGCGCAGAGGAGGTTCTGCGTTCCCTCGCCGCGGGTCGCCGTCGATCCGAGCGTCTCCGCGAGCCTCCGCTTCGCGATCCCGAGGGCCGGCATCCCGACGAGGCTCGTCGAGACGAGGGCGATGCCGAGCCAGCTCGTCTCCGCCTCCGCGCCGGTCACGAGCTTGTGGATCGCCTCGGCGGTCACGTACGGCGCGAGGAGGAAGAACTGGATGGCGACAAGCCGCTGCGCGCGCCGCTCGGCTGCGGGAGAGTGGAGCCGTGAGCCCGAGAAGCGCCAGACGATGACGAGGCTGGCGAGCCCCTCGATCGCCGAGTCGAGCCCGAAGGCGACGAGCGCGATCGAGCCCGCGAGCACGCCCGCCGCGATCGCGACCGCGCCCTCGACTCCCATCCAGGCGAGCGAGATCCACGAGAGGAGGCGCGCTCGGCGAGCAGCCCGGAGCCAGTCGGCGCCCGGCGCAGGGGGAGCGAGCGCGAGCTCGTTCGTCACGACGCCACGCTAGCCGAAGCGACCGAGCTCGACGAGACTCCCCTCTTCGCCGACGTGGTCGACCTGGAGCGTCGTGTGCTCGATCCCGAACTCCTCCGCGAGCACGGCCTCGAGCTCGCGTCGACGCCGGTGGCAGTCCTCCCCGCGCCCGACGAGCACGTGCGCGGAGAGCGCAAGGAAGCCGGGGGTGATCGTCCAGATGTGGAGGTCGTGCACCTCGACGACGCCGGGGGCGCGAGCGAGCCGCTCGCCGACGGCGTTCGCGTCGATCCCCCGGGGCGTCGCCTCAAGGAGGATCGAGGTCGCGTCGCGGAGGATCGTCCACGAGCTCGCGAGGACGAGGACGGCGATGAGGAGGCTCACGACGGGATCCGCCTCCAGGCGACCGCTGACGAGGATGACGAGCGCGGCGACGGCGACCCCGAGCGAGCTCGCGAGGTCGGCGAGCACGTGGCGGAAGGCGGCTTCGACGTTGAGGCCCGACGAGCGCGAGCGATGGAGGACGACGCCGGCGGCGACGTTCACCGCTGCGCCGGCGAGCGCGACCGCGAGCATCCATCCGCCGAGCACGGGCGGCGGACTCGCGAGCCGGCCGATGGCCTCGACCGCGATCCAGAGGGCGAGGGCGACGAGGAGGACGCCGTTTCCGAGCGCGGCGAGCACCTCCAAGCGCTGGTAGCCGAAGGAGCGCTTCGGCGTCGCCGGCTTCC
>JAVQXS010000446.1:0-1686 GCA_033578065.1 Thermoleophilia bacterium | reverse complement strand
GGGCGTGCTCCCCGCGAGCCGCGAGGACGCAACCGCCATGCGCACGAGCAGCAGCCCACCGCCTGCGACGAGCGTCGGCACGTACCACGCCGCATGCATGAGGATGGCGAAAGCGAGCGCCGCCTCCGTCGTGACGCCGAGCAGCCCGAGCGAGGCGACGCCGAGCCACTGGTAGGTGCCGACGAAGCCCGGCGAGGAGGGGATCGCGACCCCGAGGTTCATGACTGCCGTCACGAAGACGACGTCGAGCACGGTGAGCTCGATGCCGAGCGAGCGCGCGACGAGCCAGGCCGCAAGCGCCCACGTCCCCCACGCGAGCAGGCTCAGGGCCAGGAGTCGCGTGCCGCGGCGTCGCCCGATCGGATCGGCGAGGCCCTCGACGGTGTCGCGTACGACGCGGCGGACGACCCCGCGCTCCCGGCGCTCGCGGGCATTCGCGCGGGTGTAGAGACGGGCGCCGAGGAGGACGGCCGCGAGGCCGCCCATCGAGATGCATGCTCCGAAGACGATCCGGCGAAGCCAGGCCGCGCTTGCGACGAAGGGTAGGGAGACGAGGAGGAAGAGCGAGAGCGTGACGACGTCGAAGACCCGGTCGACGAAGACCGTCGACAGCGCGAGCCCGCCGCGAAGTCGCGCGGCTACCTGGAGCCAACGCGCGCGCACGAGGTCGCCGACGCGTCCCGGGACGACGTTGTTGACCGCGACGCCGCTGACGACCCACCCCGCGAACCGCAGCGCAGGGATCTCCGGCGTTCGCGCGATCCGTCGCCAGCGCATGCCCTGGAGGAGGTAGACGCCTCCAAGCACGGCCACGGCGAGCGCAAGGGGGAAGGTGTGCGCACTGCGTAGCGCGGTCCACACCACCTCGGGCTCGGCATCGCGCACCGCGAGCCAGAGGAGAACCGCGGACAGCGGCAGGCCGACGACGAGACCGAGAGTCACAGCTCGACGGCGCTCGAGCACGATGCCTCAGCCCCTCTCGACCCCGCACGCGCTCGGGTCGGAGAGCTCCACCCGCAGAGGCGAAGTGACTCGGTACACGGCCGCCCCAATCTGCGGTCGAGCGCGATGACCTCCCCCTTCGGCAGCACATGGCAGGGAGCGAAGAGGAGCGGCTCGGAGAGCCTGAGGAGCTTCCCGCCGGATCTGACCCGACCGCCCCCGACCCTGGCACGCGAGGCCGGAAGCGCATACGCGAGCGGGGAGCCGATCTCGTACACAGGGCCGAGCGAGCGGTTGAAGAGCTCGCCGATCCAGAGGACGCGGTGCCGCGGAGCCGGAGGGACGTGCGACTCGCCCGGCGGCTCGTACCAGAGGACCGAGACATCCCCCGCCGATCCGATCGCCGCATCGACCCAGTCGGCTCGCTCACCCCACGCCTGAGCTCGCGTCCACTCGGACGCCCAGCGCATAGGTCCCTGCCCCGCCACGCCCACGAGCACGAGCATGAGGAGCACGAGCGTCACAGGGACGAAGCCCCGTACCGGCCGTAGCGAGGCGCGGACGAAGACGACGCCGAGGACGATGCAGACGGGCAGCGCGATGACGAGCCAGGGCACGATGCGGTCCACCGCGATCCAAGGTACGAGCGCGAGCGCCTGGAAGTTCGCGTTCACCGAGAACGTCTCGAGCGGGATCACCGCCGGCAAGAGCGCCGCAGTCAGTCCCGCGAGCAGGACGGGGCGG
>JAVQXS010000445.1:0-1697 GCA_033578065.1 Thermoleophilia bacterium | reverse complement strand
GGTGCTGCCGTGAGCGCCGACGCCCGCGAGCTCGCGCGTCGCCTGACGCTCTCGTACCTGCTCGCCTCGACAGCGATCCTCGCCGCGAGCGGGCTCCTGGGCGTCGTCCTGCGCTTCAGCCAAGCCGGGACAGTCCGGGTCGGGGACAACTTCTGGTACGCGGCGATGACCGCCCACGGGCTCGGCGCGTTCGTCGGCTGGGCGGCCTTCGCAGTCATGGGCTTCTCCTGGTGGCTCCTCGCCGGGCTCGGCTTCGAGCTCCGCCCCTTCGCGGCGGCGATGGCGAGGGTCACCTTCTGGCTCATGGTCGCCGGCGTCGCCGGGGTGGTGGTCACGACCGTCCTCCTCGGGTTCGCAGGATCGTGGGTCTTCCTCTACCCGCTGCCGTTCTACGCCGCCGGCCAGTGGGGGGACGTCACGACCGCGCTCTTCTCCTTCTCGGTGCTCCTCTCCGGGCTCGCGATCGTCACCTGGTGCCTCGGCATCGTCCACACGGTCGTGGGGCCGGCGCTGAAGGCCGTGAGCCGGAACCCGGTCAATCGCTTCCTCACCTCCATCGGCTTCGGCTACCTGTGGCCGAGGCGCTTCGCGACGAACCCGACGCCCGTCCCCTACGCGCTCATCCCGCTCGGAGTCATTGGGATCGACATGATCGTCGCCACGCTGCCGCTCGCCGGCCTCCTCGTCTTCATGATCGTCCAGTCCTTCGCCGAGGTCTCTATCGATCCCCTGCTCGCGAAGAACATCCTCTGGTGGTTCGGGCACCCCGTCGTCTACCTGCTCCTCTTCCCGGCGGTCGCCCTCTACTACCACCTCATCCCGCAGTACGCGAAGCGCCCCCTCGTGGCCGGCAACGTCATCGCGCTCGCGTGGGTCATCGCCGTCATCGCGAACGTCGTCGTCTGGGCGCACCACGTCTACCTGGACTTCCCCGACGGGAGCCCGCAGGCGGCGTTCAACCTCGCCGCGCAGCCGATGACGTTCGCCCTCACGATCCCTTCCGCCCTCTCCCTCTACTCGCTCGGATTCACGATCTACCGCTCCGACTTCGAGTGGAACGCCGCCTCGACGGCGCTCTTCCTCGGCCTCGTCTCCTGGCTCCTCGCGGGCCTCTCGGGGGTCGTGAACGCGACCATCGCCTTCGACGCCGTCGTCCACAACTCGCTCTGGGTCGTCGGCCACTTCCACCACATGGCCCTCGTGAACATCGGGCTCGTCATCTTCGCCGCGACGTACCACTTCCTGCCCCCGCTCACCGGCCGCCGCCTGTGGAGCGAGACCGCGGCCCGCTGGCACGTCTGGCTCACCTTCTCGACCGGAACGGTCATGTCGGCGCTCTGGATCTGGCAGGGGCTCGAGGGCGCGCCACGGCGCTTCTCGATCCTCCCCGAGGCGTACGAGGGGCTCGCGGTCGCCGCCGTCCCGACGGTCGTCGTCCTCGCCGCCGCGCAGGTCCTCTACTTCCTCAACGTCATCCTCACGCTGCGGGGACCGAAGCTCCGCCCAGCGGAGGCGCTTGCATGAGCGGAGAGCCGCGCCCCGCCACGACGCCGCCGGAGGCGGAGCGGGAGGCGCCGAGCTTGTGGCGCGTCCTCGCCGCGCCCGTGTCGATCGCGATCGCGGCGATCGCCCTCGCCTTCGGGCTCATGATCGGGGTGGCGCTCGACCGCGGCACGGAAGCATCTCCGGCACCTGCT
>JAVQXS010000444.1:0-1708 GCA_033578065.1 Thermoleophilia bacterium | reverse complement strand
AGGCAGCGCACGCTCCCTCGCTCGACACCATGCAGGTGCCGAGCGGGCGCTCGGGGGTACAGGCGGTGCCGAAGACGCCGCACTCCCAGGGCTTGATCTGGCCGGTGAGGACCTCCCCGCAGCGGCACGCCTTCGGGTCCTCGATCCGCGCCCCCGGGAGCGCGAACAGGCGCTCGGCGTCGAAGGCGGCGAGCTCGTCCCGCACCCGCAGGGCGCTCGCGGGGAGGAGGCCGAGACCGCGCCACTCGAAGTCGTCACGGCGCTCCATCGTCGCGTCGATGGCGGCGAGGGCGCGCCGGTTCCCCTCGGGGCGCACGACGCGCGTGTACTGGTTCTCGACCTCGCAGCGCCCCTCGACGCGCTGCCGGAGGAGCATCGCGATCGACTGGAGGAGGTCGATGGGCTCGAAGGCGGAGACGACGATCGGCCGCCCGTACTCCTCGGGGATGAAGCGGTAGGCGTCGCTGCCGATGACGGAGGAGACGTGACCGGGCCCGATGAAGGCATCGACGCGGAGGCCAGGGGTCTCGAGGATCGCGCGGAGCGGCGGCTCGATGAGCACGTGGTTGCAGAAGACGGAGAAGTTCGCGAGGCGCTCCGCCGACGCGCGGAGGAGCGTGACGGCGGTCGCGGGGGCGGTCGTCTCGAAGCCGATGGCGAAGAAGCAGACGTGCCGGTCGGGCTCGCGCCGCGCCAGCTCGAGCGCGTCGAGCGGCGAGTAGACCATGCGCACGTCGGCTCCGCGGGCCTGCGCGTCGAGGAGCGAGCCCCGGGAGCCGGGAACGCGGAGCATGTCGCCGAAGGTCGCGAGGACGACGCCCGCCGTCTCGGCGATCGCGATCGCGTCGTCCACTCGGCCCATGGGGATGACGCAGACGGGGCACCCCGGGCCGTGCACGAGCTCGATCTCGGGCGGTAGGAGGTCTTCGAGCCCGTGGCGGTAGATCGCATGCGTGTGGCCGCCACAGACCTCCATGACGCGCACGACCTCCCCGGGGGTCACGAGCGACGCGATCTCGGCCGCGAGGCTCCGAGCGAGCGCGGGATCCCGGTACTCGTCGACGAACCTCACGGCTCCACCGCCTGGACGTGCTCGAGGGCGATGCCCGCGTGGCAGAGGAGGAGGTCTCCCCGCCGCGCCTCTGGGACGAGGTCGATCCCGACGCGCTGCTCCGTCCCATCCACCTCCACGACCGCCTCCAGCCCGTCGACCTCACGCACCCGGGCGACGACGGCCTCGTCCCGACAGGAGGGGCAGCTTCTCGGATCGACGGTCATGCCACCGTACCGCTTCGGATCTCGTCGAGCTCCCGCTCGAGCTCGGCGCCGCGACGGAGGAGCTCGAGCGTCTCGCGCGCCTGCTCCTCGTCGATCCGCGCGAGGGCGAAGCCGACGTGGACGAGCACCCAGTCCCCCTCCTCGACCGGGGCCTCGGGCTCGTCAACGAGCGCGATGGAGACCGGGCGTCGGACACCCGACACGTCCACGGTGGCGAGGCCTCCGACCCGGTCGGGGATCTCGATGACCCGGGCGGGGACGCCTAGGCACATACGGCGAGCCTCGCTGCAGCCACTGCAGCCTGACCGTAGCTCACGCCACCGTCGTTCGGCGGGACGAGGCGATGGGAGAGGACGCGGAACCCCTCCGCCTCGAGCCGGTCTCGCAGGGCGCCGAGGAGCCGGAGGTTCTGGAAGCAGCCTCCGGAGAG
>JAVQXS010000443.1:0-1711 GCA_033578065.1 Thermoleophilia bacterium | reverse complement strand
CTGCTGAGCCGTGCTCTCCCTCCCCAGCTTTGCGCGAGCGCGAGGAGCGGCTGCACCGCGATACTGCGCCCGTGGCGGAGATCTCAGGGACGACGACGATCGTCGGGATCATCGGCTGGCCGGTCGCACACTCGCTCTCGCCGCGCATGCACAACGCCGCCTTCGCGGCTCTCGGCCTCGACTGGGCGTACGTCCCGCTGCCGACGCCGCCCGAGCGCCTCGCCGAGGCGGTGCAGGGGCTCGTCGCCCTCGGTCTCGCGGGCGCGAACGTCACCGCCCCCCACAAGCGCGCGGTCGCGGAGCTCTGCGGCGCCGACCTCCCGTCCGTGAACACCCTCGTCGTGCGCGAGGGCCGGATCGAGGCGCGCTCGACCGACGCGGCGATCCTCGACGGCCTGCCGAGGGAGCGGCCGGTCATCCTCGGCGACGGAGGTGCCGCCGCCGCCTTCCGCCACGCTCTCCCGCACGCGCGCGTCTACTCACGTCGAGCGTCCTGGCCCCCGGACGCCCGGGGAGCCGACCTCGTCGTGAACGCGACCTCCGTGCGCGACGAGATCCTCGTCGAGCTCGTCGAGGGCCAGGTGCTCGTCGACCTCCCGTACCCGGAGACCGCGACCGCGCGGGCCGCGCGCGCGAGGGGCGCGCAGGTCGTGACCGGGCTCGACGTCCTCGTCGCGCAGGGAGCGGCGGCCTTCGAGCTCTGGACCGGCCGTCCCGCGCCCGTGGACGTCATGCGCGCCGCCGTCGGTGCCGACTGACGCGCGCCCGGCGCACGTCTACGCTTGCCCCCGTGCCGCTCGACGTCGTCACCGCAGGCGAGTCGCACGGGCCCGCGCTCGTCGCCATCGTCACCGGGCTGCCGGCGGGCCTCCGTCTCGACCGTCAGGCGATCGAGGAGGACCTCGCTCGCCGTCGCTCCGGGTACGGACGGAGCCCGCGGCAACGGCTCGAGCGCGACGAGGTCGAGGTGCTCGCTGGCCTCCGACACGGGGTGACGCTCGGCACGCCGCTCGCGCTCCTCGTCCGCAACCGCGACCACCGGAACTGGGCCTGGGGAATGAGCCCCTGGCCGCCTGCGGGCGAGCCGCACGGGAAGGGGACGAAGCCGGTGACGTTGCCGCGGCCGGGCCACGCCGACCTCGCGGGAGCGCTGAAGTACGGCCACGACGACGTCCGGAACGCCCTCGAGCGGGCGAGCGCCCGGCAGACCGCGATCGACGTGGCGGTGGGGGCGGTGGGGAAGACCCTCCTCGGGGAGGTCGGCATCCGCGTCGTCGGGCGCGTGGTTGAGGTCGGAGGCGAGCGCGACCCCTCTCGCTGGCAGGAGGTGACGGACGCGGCGCGGAGGGATCGCGACACGCTGGGCGGGATCGTCGAGGTGGAGGCGGAGGGCGTCCCTCCCGGGCTCGGCTCGTACGCGGAGAGGCGGACCCGCCTCGACGCGAGGCTCGCCCAGGCGCTCATGGGCATCCAGGCGGTGAAGGCGGTCGAGGTCGGGGACGGCCTCGCGCTCGCTCGGGCGCGCGGCTCCGAGGCGCACGACGTCATCGAGCCGGGGCTCCGGCGGCCGACGAACCGTGCCGGGGGCCTCGAGGGCGGGGTGACGAACGGGCAGCCCGTCGTCGTGCGCGTCGCAATGAAGCCGCTCCCGACGCTTATGCGCCCGCTGCCCTCCGTCGACCTCGCGACCGGAGACGCTGCCGCCGCGCTC
>JAVQXS010000442.1:0-1715 GCA_033578065.1 Thermoleophilia bacterium | reverse complement strand
CGACCAGGCGGCGCCGGCGACGTAGGAGGCTTGCTCGGAGCAGAGGAAGACGATGACGGTCGCGATCTCCTCCGGGGTGGCGAGGCGCCCGAGCGGGCGGCCAGCCGCGACCGCCGCCAGAACTTCGTCGGGCTCCCCCTGCTGCTCTGCGAGCCCGCCCTCCGCGAGCCAGGCGTCCGTCGCCGTCGGGCCTGGGGTCACCGCGTTGCAGCGGATCCCCTCGCGCGCGTACAGGTCGGCGACGAGCCGCGAGAGGGAGAGGACGGCGGCCTTCGTCACGGAGTAGTGCGGCATGCCGGTCGAGGGTCGCTTCCCCGCGGTCGAGGAGACGTTGACGATCGCTCCCCCGCCCTCGCGCAGGTGCGGCAGCGCAGCCCGGATCGCTCGCACGTAGCTCATGACGTTGAGCTGCCAGAACGCGTCCCACTCCTCGTCGGGAACCTCCTCGAACCGCGCGTAACGCGCGATCCCGACGTTGTTCACGAGGACGTCGAGCCCGCCGAGCGCGGCCACGGCCTCCCCGACGACGCGCTCCGGCTCGCCTGCCCGCGCGAGATCGGCGGCGAGGTGCCCCTCCTCGCCGATCCGTGGCGCCTCCCCACGCCTTCCGCAGGTGACGACCCGCGCCCCCTCGGCGGCGAGCAGGCGCGCGGTTGCGAGCCCGATCCCCGCCGTGGAGCCGGTCACGAGGCAGCGCACGCCGCGAAGGCCGAGGTTCATGCGCGCGGGAGCGTACCCCGCCCAGCCGCTCGTCTCGTCGAGCAGTAGACTCCGTCTCGCGTGGAGGACTACACCTCGAAGTACAAGGGCGAGCAGGTCGAGGTCGCGCTCTTCGGCGGCGACTACCAAGAGGGCGTCCTGACGGCGTACTGCTCGATCGAGGACGTGCCGCACGTCGAGCTCAACGGCCACATCCTCATCCCGCTCCAGAACGTCGCCTCCCTCCACTGCTCGAGCCGCTGCGACGCGCCTGAGCCCGACTGGCCGCCGCGTGGGTTCATCGAGGACGACACCGGGGACTCGTGAGGCGTGGCGCGCGCCGCCGCGCTCAACATCGCGAAGACCTGGCTCCTCGTCCTCCTCCTCACCGCACCGCTCGGCGCCCTCGGCTGGCTCCTCGGTGGCATTACCACGAGCTCGCTCTTCGCGCTCTGCGCGCTCCTCGCCGCAATGGGCGCCTACCGCTTCGGCGACCGTGCCCTCCTCGGGATGCTCGGCGCGCGCCCGTACGCGGTCGCGGAGAGCCCCTCGCTGCGCTCGACGGTCGAGACCGCAGCGGCGAGGATCGGGGTGCGACCGCCTGCGCTCTACCTCATCGAGGACGGCCTCCCGAGGACGCTCATCGTCGGACGGGGGCCGTCGAGCGCTTCGCTCGCCGTCTCGAGGGGCGCCCTCACCGCGCTCCGCGAGGAGGAGCTCGCTGCGCTCGTCGCGCACGAGCTCGCGCACGTCCGGCGCCGTGACGTACTCGTGCAGACGCTCGTCGTCCTCCTCGCAGTGACGCTCGTCGAGACGAGCCGCATCGGTGGCTGGCTCGCCCGCGCGCTCCTCTACGCCCTCGCCCCGATCGCGGCCGCGTTCGTCCACCTGCTCCTGTCGCCTCGGCGGGAGCTCCACGCCGATGCGCTCGCCGCGCAGACCACGGGCGCCGCGCACGACCTCGCCGACGCCCACCTCCCCCACGACCCCGCCGCCGAGCTCGGCGAGTTCGCAGC
>JAVQXS010000441.1:0-1721 GCA_033578065.1 Thermoleophilia bacterium | reverse complement strand
AGCTACCTCTCCCAAGAGCGGTACGCGTCGGACGGAGCCTTCGTCCCGCGCGCCGGCGCGGCCCGCTTCGACCCGGCGTTCCTGCCCGGGGCGCTCGTCGCGGGGCTCCGAGCCGCGCTCGCAGCGCTGCCCGAGTGGGGCTTCGCGCGGGCGCGGGAGATGGCAGAGCGCTGTCGCGCCCTCCTGCGCGAGGCCGGGCACGACGTCGTCGAGCCGCGTGAGGGGGCGACGCTCGTCTCCTGGCGCGTCCCGCCGGAGGAGTCGGCCGCGGTCGTCAAGCGTCTCGCCGCGGCAGGCGTCATCGTGCGCGACCTCCCTGGCCGCGGCCTCGTCCGTGCCTCCGTCGGCTGGTGGACGAGCGACGACGACCTCGAACGGCTCGTGGAGGCGCTCGGATGAGGCGCGCAGGCCGGTGTCTCTGCGGCGCGGTGCGCTACGCGGTGAGCGGCCGCCTCCGCGAGATCCTCGTCTGCCACTGCGTCGAGTGCCAGCGCTGGGCCGGGCGCGCGTGGGCCGCCACCGCCGCGCGGGCCGAGGAGCTCGACATCGACGACGAGAGCGCGCTCGCGTGGGTGGCGAGCCCGCGCTCGGCCCGTCACGCACGCCGCGGCTTCTGTCGACGCTGCGGCTCGGGACTCTTCTGGAGAGCTCGAGGATCCGAGGTGATCGCCATCGCGGCGGGGTCGCTCGAGGATCGAGCGGGACTCGCCGTCGCGGCCCACATCTGGGTGGAGCAGGCAGCGAGCTGGGAGGCTCCGCCGCCCGGAGCTCCGACGTTCCCCCGTGGCTATCCGCCGGATGCTCCTCCGCTTGCCTGGAGGTGACGCGTGAGGCACGCGACGAGGACGCGGTCAGAGCGCGTCCGCTGCCGTTCGCAGCCCGAGCTCGCGCGCGATCGGGCGCATCGCGGCGACGACGTTCGCGATGTGCTCGTCGAGCTCGAGACCGAGGAGCTCGGCTCCGGCGTACACCTCCTCCCGATGCACGCCGGCGGCGAAGGAGGGCTGCTTCAGCTTCTTCCGGACCGACTTCGGCTCGAGCCCGTCGAGCCCGGTGGGCCGCACGAGGCCGCAGGCGTGGACGAAGCCGGAGAGCTCGTCGCAGGCGAAGAGAACCTTCTTGAGCAGCGTGTCCCGCGGCAGGCCGAGGTGCTCGGCGTGCGAGAGCACCGTCTCGATGAGCTCCTCCGGATAGCCCTCCTGGCGGAGGATCGGCGCCCCGTCCTGCGGGTGGCGATCGAGCGTCGGGTGCATCTCGTAGTCGAAGTCGTGGAGCAGGGCGGCGGCGCGCCAGAGCTCCTCGTCCTCGCCGTAGAGCTGCGCGTAGTAGGCAACCGAGGCCTCGACCGCGAGCGCGTGGCGCAGGAGCGACTCGCTCGTCGTGTACCGGGTGAGGGTCTCCCAGGCTCGCTCGCGTGTCGGTCGCACGGCGGAGTACGATAGCCGGCGCCGTTGGAGCTCTCGACGACCCAGGCGCGTGTCCTCCCGTACGGGACGTGGCCGTCGCCCATCACCGCGGAGCTCGTCGCGCGCGCAGGGGTCCGCCTCTCCTCGCCCTGGATCGCGGAGGGAGTCGTCTGGTGGCTCGAGGGGAGGCCACTCGAGGCGGGGCGCGTCGTGCTCGTCCGACGCGCGCCCGGCAGCGAGCCGGTCGACGTGACGCCGCCGGGATTCAGCGTCCGCACGATGGCGCACGAGTACGGAGGTGGCGCCTACTGCCTC
>JAVQXS010000008.1:0-15471 GCA_033578065.1 Thermoleophilia bacterium | reverse complement strand
CTGGGGGATCACCCCCGTCCCCGAGCGGCTTCGCGTCCTCAGCGGTCTCGAGACAGGGCTCCTCTGGGGGAACCTCGGCGTCTCGCTCCTCGTCATCGTCGCAGGGGCTGTGCTCGTGCCCGCGCTCTCTCTCCCGGAGGCGCTCCTCGCGGTCGCGCTCGGCTGCCTCGTCGGGAACCTCATGCTTGCGGTTGCCGGGGCGATCGGGGCCGACGCGCGCGTGCCGGCGATGGTCCTCCTGCGCGCGCCGCTCGGACGGCGCGGCTCGTACCTCCCCACCGCGGCGAACGTGCTCCAGGGGCTCGGCTGGTCGACGTTCGAGCTCCTCATCATCGCGACTGCCGCCTCGGCGCTCTCGGAGGAGCTCCTCGGGGTTGGCGCGCAGTGGACGTGGACGCTCGTCTTCGGCGCCGCGGCGCTCGTCCTCGCGCTCCTCGGGCCGATCGGCTTCGTCCGCCGCTTCGTGCGCAGGTTCGCGCTCCTCGTGCTCCCGTTCGCCCTCGCCTACCTCACCTGGTGGACGCTCGCCGGTGCCGACCTCGCGGCGCTCTGGGAGGCTCCGGGGGTAGGGGGCCTCTCGCTCTGGCAGGGCGCGGACGTCGTCGTCGCGATCACCGTCTCCTGGGCGCCGTACGCCGCCGACTACACGCGCTTCGCGACGACCCGACGAGGCGCGTTCTGGGGAACCGGCGTCGGCTACCTCATCCCCGACGCGTGGATGCTCTCGCTCGGCGTCCTCCTCGTCCTCTCCCGCGAGCTCGACGATCCCGCCGCGCTCCCGCCGACCGTCGTCGCCGGCGGGCTCGCGGCCATCGTCGCCCTCCTCGCGCTCCTCGTCACCGAGACGGACGAGGCGTTCGCGAACGTCTACTCGGCCGCAGTCTCGCTCCAGAACCTCGTCCCGCGCGCTCCGCAGCCGCTCCTCCTCGCGCTCGTGGCGGCCCTCGCGACGGGAGGCGCTCTCGTCCTCGACTTCGCGACGTACGAGAGCTTCCTGCTCCTTCTCGGGTCGCTGTTCGTGCCGCTCTTCGCCGTGCTCCTCGCCGACTGGATCGCGTCCGGACGGAGCTACCCGCGGGAGCGCGTCTTCGAGGCTCCCACGTGGAGGCCCGGCCCCCTCGCCGCCTGGCTTGCCGGCTTCTGCGTCTACCAGTGGCTCTCCCCGACGGGCCCCTCCTGGTGGACGGAGCTCGTGGCGCATCTCGATCCGCCCGCGTGGGAGATCGGGGCGACGCTGCCGAGCTTCTCCGTCTCGCTCGCGCTGGCGCTCGCGGCGACGGCGGTCGCACGCGCGCGGAGGTGCTGAGCGTGAGCGAGCTCGCTCCGGCAGCCAGGCTCGGGCGCGGCCTCGTACGCGGCGCTCCGCCGCGACCTCGTGCAGGGAGGCATCGATGATCCCCCTCCACGACACCGTCCCGACGCGACGGAGGCCCGTCGTCACGCTCGCGCTCATCGGGGCGAACGTCGCCGTCTGGCTCCTCTACCAGCTCCCCGATCTGCCCCGCTCCGTCGCCGATCTCGGCTTTCGTCCCTGCGAGGTCGTCGGCTCGTGCGCGCCGTACGGGGCGTCCTGGCCGGTGAACGCGCTCACCGCGATGTTCCTCCACGGCGACTGGCTCCACCTCCTCGGGAACATGCTCTTCCTCTGGATCTTCGGCAACAACGTCGAGGACGCGATGGGCCGCGCGCGCTACCTCGTCTTCTACGTCCTCGCCGGGCTCATCGCGACCGCGCTCCAGACGTGGGTCACGCTCACGGTCGGCTCCCCGGGGGAAGGGGAGGTTCCGATGGTCGGAGCGAGCGGCGCCATCGCGGGAGTCCTCGGCGCGTACTTCTTCCTCCTCCCGCTCGCGCGGGTCGTCGTCCTCGTACTCCTGCCGCTCCCGGTCCCGATCGAGGTGCCCGCGCTCGTCTTCCTCGGCTTCTGGTTCCTCTTCCAGCTCTGGCAGGGAGGCTTCTCGCTCGTCGCTGCCGACAGCGTCGGGGGGATCGCCTTCTTCGCCCACGTCGGCGGCTTCGCCTTCGGGCTTGCGGCAGCGCGTGCCTTCGCGCCCCGTCGACGGCCGAGGATCGCCGGGCCCTGGTAGGCGCGCTTCGCCGGGGAGCCCGCGGCGCTAGAGGCGAAGCTCGCCCCGAGCGACGACCACGGCCTGTCCGCCGCAGAGCACGCGCTCGATGCGATCGCCCGCGCCTTCGGCGCGCGCGTAGAGGACCGAGGGACGTGCGATCTCCTCGCCCTGACGGATCTCGATCTCCGTGCCCCAGGGCACGAGGCCGTGCCGACAGAGGTGGCAGGCGAGCGGCCCTGCCGCGCTGCCCGTCGCGGCGTCCTCGGCGACGCCGAGGGAAGGGGCGAACATGCGCGTCTTCCAGCGCGCGTCCTCGCCCCCGAAGCAGCTCGCGAGCACGCCGAGCTCCGCGAGGGCCTGGAAGTCGGGGCGGAGGGCGGCCACCGCGTCCTCCGAGGAGAGGGCGACGAGCGTGTGGCGGACGCCGTTGTCGTACGTCTCCACGGGGAGCCGCGTCTCCGCGACGCCGAGGGCAGCGAGGAGCGCGTCCTCCACGGCGCAGGGCTCGACCGTCGGCACCGGCTGCTCCATGCGGGCGAAGGAGATCGCCCCTGCGGGGTCGCGCTCGAGCTCGACGGTGATGATCCCGCGCCCTGTCTCGAGCTCGATGATCCCGCGCTGGAGGGGCCCCGCGAGGAGCCATGCGGTTCCGAGCACGGGATGGCCGGCGAAGGGGAGCTCGCCCCGGGGCGTGAAGATCCGAACGCGCGCCGCTCCGCCCCGCTCGGCGGGGAGGAGGAACACGGTCTCGGAGAACCCCATCTCGCGCGCGAGCGCCTGCATCGTCTCCGCGTCGAGGTCGCGCGCGTCCGTGAACACCGCAAGCTGGTTCCCCTGGAGGGGCCGATCGGTGAAGACGTCGAGGAGCGCGAAGCGGAGCGAGCGCACAGGAGGACGGTACCCGCGAGGAGCTCGCTGGCACCTGGCTATGCTCGGCGCGCGTGCTCCTCTTCCTCTGTCGTCACGCTCACGCTGACCGAGGCGAGCCGGATGCGGCGCGCCCGCTCTCGGCTCGCGGACGCGCGGAGGCCCAGGCGCTGGCCGAGCGGCTCGCCGGGCACGCCACGCCTCCCCGGCACGTCGTCTCGAGCCCGCTCCTGCGCGCGCGGCAGACGGCCGAGGTCGTCGCCGCCGCGCTCCGGGTCGAGGCGGAGGTCGACGCTCGACTTTCCCCCGGCGCGACCGCGAGCGGGCTGCGCGAGCTCCTCGCGGGGCTCGACGGGCCGGTCGCTGCGATCTGCCACCAGCCGGACTGCTCCGAGATCGCGCTCGCGCTCGCGGGACGGGATCCCGGCTTCCCACCCGGCGGCGTCGCCGAGATCGCGCTCCCGTGAGCGCCATCGTCGTCCGAGACCTCCGCAAGTCGTACGGTCCGGTCACGGCCTTGCGCGGCGTGAGCTTCGAGGTCGAGGTCGGGGAGGTGTTCGGGCTCCTCGGCCCCAACGGCGCCGGGAAGACGACGACGGTCGAGATCCTCGAGGGCTACCGCCGGCGCGACGGAGGGGACGTCTGGGTGCTCGGCCACGACCCCGGAGCTGCTCCGCGAGCGCTCCGGGAGCGGATCGGCGTCGTCCTCCAGCACTCCGAGCTCACCCCGACCCTCACCGTCCGCGAGACGCACCGCCTCTTCGCGGGCTACTACGAGCGCCCGCGGGACGTGGACGAGGTGATCGCGCTCGTCGGTCTCACGGAGAAGGGGGACGCACGCGTGAAGACGCTCTCCGGCGGCGAGCGGCGACGTCTCGATCTCGGCGTCGCGCTCGTCGGTGACCCGGACCTCCTCTTCCTCGACGAGCCAACGACCGGGTTCGATCCCGGCGCGCGCCGCTCCGCGTGGGAGCTCGTGCGGGCTCTCCGCTCGCTCGGCAAGACGATCCTCCTGACGACGCACTACCTCGACGAGGCGCAGCAGCTCGCCGACCGCGTGGCGGTGATCCGTGGCGGGGAGATCGTGAAGCTCGGCACGCCCGCGGACCTCATCGGCGCGAGCCGGGAGACAGAGATCCGCTTCCGCCGCGACGGCGAGCTCGTCGTCGTCCGCACGGAGGAGCCAACCGCGGTGCTCCACCGCCTCACCGAGGAGGCGCTCGCCGCAGGCCGGGAGCTCGAGCACCTCGAGGTGGTGCGGCCGACGCTCGAGGACGTCTACCTCGAGCTCGTGGAGGAGGAGGCAACGCCGGGTTGAGGGTGTTCCTCCACCAGCTCGGCTACGAGCAGCGGGTCTTCTGGCGCACCCGCGAGGCGGCGGTCTTCGTCTTCATCTTCCCCCTCCTCCTGTACGCGCTCCTCGGCACCGTCTACTCGGGCGAGGTCGACGGACGGCCGTCGCAGGACGTCCTCCTCGCCGGCATCCTCGGGTACGCCGCCGCGAACACGGGCCTCGGCGGGCTCGCCATCACGCTCGTCGTCCGTCGCGAGGCGGGCCTCCTCAAGCGTCTGCGGGCGACGCCCCTTCCTCCCGGCACCTACCTCGCCTCGGTGCTCGCGTCCACCTTCCTCGTCTTCGCGCTCCAGTCCGTCGCCCTGCTCACGCTCGGACGCCTCGGGTTCGGCGCGAGCATGCCGGCGAGCTGGCCCGGCTTCGCGGGGGCGATCGTGCTCGGGGTCGCGTGCTTCGCCGGGCTCGGCGTGGGGGCTGCCTCGCTCATCCGCTCCGCGGAGGGCGTCTCCGCGGTCGTGAACGTCATCATCCTCCCGATGGCGTTCCTCTCCGGCGCCTTCGGCCCGACGCGGGAGTTCCCCTCCTTCCTCCAGGCGATCGCCGACGTCCTGCCGCTCACGTACTACCTCGAGGTCGTGAGCCGGGTCTACCTCGATGGGTCGTCGCTCCATGCCTTCCCCGGGGCGCTCGCGATCGTCGTCGCGTGGGGAGTGGTCGGAGCCATCGTCGCCTGGCGGCGCTTCGGCTGGGCGCCTCGCGCGCGGGCCGGCTGAATCTGCGCTACCGGTTCGAGAGGAGCGAGAGGTAGTAGAGGAGCACCGCGATCGCAGCGAGCGCTCCGGCGACGTACGTGAAGGCCGCGGCCCGGAGGACGCTCTGGACGCCCGCCGCCTCCGTGGAGGCGACGAGGCCGAGGTCGTGGAGCTGCCGCCTCGCGCGCCGCGACGCGTCGAACTCGACGGGCAGCGTCACGAGCTGGAAGAGGACAGCGATCGCGTAGAGGGCGAGCGCGATGTAGATGAAGCCGACCACGCCGAGGAGGAAGCCGCCGAGCAGGAAGAGCATCCAGATGTTCGAGGCGAACTGGACGGCGGGGAAGAGCGCGCTCCGCACCTGGAAGAAGGAGTACGCCTGCGCGTGCTGGATCGCGTGTCCCACCTCGTGCGCGCCGACCGCGGTCGAGGCGACCGAGACGCCGTGGTAGACGTTCGACGAGAGGTGGACGGACCGCCTGCGCGGGTCGTAGTGGTCGGAGAGGACGCCAGGTGTCTCCTCGACCGGGACGTCCCGGAGGCCGTTCGCATCGAGGATGTAGCGGGCGACCTGCGCCCCCGTCATCCCATTCGCGACGCCGACCTCGAGGTTGCGGGCGAAGGTGCTCTTCACCTTGTGCTGGGCCCAGAACCCTATGAGCATCGGGATGCCGAAGAAGAGGAGGTACGAAGTCATCGAACGGGAATCCTAGCGCCTGCGTCGGGTCGCTCGGAAGGACCGTCGGCGTCTACGCGGTCTCTTAAACCGACGGCTCCCTCCGACGGCGATGGTGGCTTGGGCGGGGGCATGGCCTGCCTACGCCCCGGCGCGGAGCTTCCGGCACGATGTCGCCTCGTCGAACGCGCGGCCTAGCTCCTCGCGAGCGTCGGCGGCAGCTTCGGAGTCGCGCAGCGTCCCGACGACGTCGGTCGCGCTCGCGAGCAGCGCTCGGAACTGGGGCGCGAGGGTCGCGAGCGCCTGGAAGAGATCGGCTGGGGTCGTCGCCTCCTCGAGCGCCTGCCGCGCCGCGGTCTCAAGCGTCTCGACCTGGCGCTCGAGGCCGCCGACCGCCTCCTCGAGCTCCGCCTCGAGCTCCGCCCCGCTCTCGAGGTCAGGGGGGCCGAGGGCGCGGACGTCGGCGACGAGCTGCGCCGTCGCCCTGGACGCCTCGCTCAGCTTCTCCTCGAGCGAGGCCTTGTCGAGCCCTCCGGAGACGTCGGTGAGCCCGACGATCGACGTCCGCCACTCGTCGAGGCTCGCACACACGCTGTCGGCCCACGCCGTCGCGGAGAGGCCACCGTCGTCGGCGAGGCGAGGAGCGACGATGGCGACGGCGACCGCCGCGAGGAGCACGACGATCGCGACGATGAGCCAGAGACGGCGCATCTCCGAGCCAGTCTACTCCCCGGTCGGCTCGTCCGAGGCCACGACGAGCGCTGCGGCCGCTGGTTCCCAGCCGACGACGACCGCCTCCCCGGGAGCGAAGGCGCCGTCACCGCGAGACTCGAACCGGGCCTGGACCGTGCCGCCGCGGGCGAGGTCGACGACGACCTTGCGGGCAGCGCCGAGGTACACGGTCTCGGCGACGACGCCGGAAGCGAGGTTCGGCGGCGCTGGCGTCGGCGGGCGGGTTGCCGCGGCGACGATCGTCCGCTCGGGTCGAACGACCGCCGTCGCTCGTGTTCCGGGGGCGAGCCCGCGCCGGCGGGCCTGCGCGGCGTCCACCTCCCAGCGCACGTCGGAGTCGACGAGGAAGGCGCGATCCTCGCCGAGCTCGAGCGTCCCCGAGAAGAGGTTCGACTCGCCGAGGAAGCGGGCGACGAAGAGCGTCTCCGGCACCTCGTAGAGCGTCTCCGGCTCGCCGACCTGGACGATCCGGCCGCGGTCGAGGACGGCGATGCGGTCGGCCATCGTGATCGCCTCCTCCTGGTCGTGGGTGACGACGATGAAGGTGACTCCGACGGTGTGCTGGATGCGCTTGAGCTCGACCTGCATCTCCGAGCGGATCTGCCGGTCGAGGGCCGAGAGCGGCTCGTCGAGGAGGAGCACCCGCGGCCGCTTCACGAGCGCCCGCGCGAGCGCGACGCGCTGACGCTGGCCTCCCGAGAGCTGCGCCGGGCGCCTCCCACCGAGCCCCTCGAGGTGGACGAGAGCGAGCGCGTCGTGCGCTCGCGCGAGCGCCTCGCGCCTGCGCAGGCCCTCCATCCGCAGCCCGTAGGCGACGTTCTCCTCGACTGTCATGTGCGGGAAGAGGGCGTACGACTGGAACATCATGTTCAGCGGGCGCCGGTACGGCTTCACGCCCACGAGGTCCCGTCCATCGAGGAGGAGGCGCCCGCGATCGGGGCGCTCGAAGCCGGCGAGGAGCCGGAGGAGGGTCGTCTTTCCGCAGCCGCTCGGTCCGAGGAGGGCGAAGAACTCGCCTTCGCGAATCCCGAGGGTGACGTCGTGCAGCGCCGTCACCGCTCCGAAGCGCTTCGTGACGCCCTCGATGCGGATGACCTCGCGTGGCTCGCTCATGGATGGGCCTCCCGCCCGCGGAGTCGGAGCGCGGCGAGGACGAGGACGATGCTCACCCCGAGGACGATCGCCGCGAGCGCGTTCACGACCGGCGTCACGCCGAACCGGACCATCGAGTAGATCTTGATCGGGAGCGTGACCTCGATCCCCGCGGTGAAGAAGGCGATGACGAACTCGTCCACCGAGAGGGTGAAGACGATGAGCGCGCCCGCGACGACGCCGGGCGCGATCTGCGGCAGCGTCACGTGGAGGAACGTCCTGAGCTCGCTCGCTCCGAGGTCGAGCGACGCCTCGACCGTCGAGTGGTCGAAGTGGGCGAGACGCGTCGAGACGACGATCGCGACGAAGGCGACGCCGAAGGTCGCGTGCGCCAGCACGACCGACCAGAGGCCGAGCTGGCGCCCGAGCGCCTGCGTGAACACGAGGTTGAACGCGGAGAGGAACGCGATCGCGTACACGATGTCGGGGATGATCATGGGGACGAAGACGAGGCCGTCGAGCGTCCGCGAGCGGAGCCGGTCGAGCCCGAACGCGAGCGGCGTTCCGAGGAGCACGGAGAGCGCGGTCGCGCCGAGCGCGACGAGGAGGGTGGAGAGGGCGGCGTCCCGCACCTCCTCGTCTCGGGCGAGCTCCCCGTACCAGCGTGTCGAGAACCCGCCCCAGGCGGTGGGGAGCCCGGACTCGTTGAAGGAGAGGCCGACGAGGACCGCGATCGGCAGGTAGAGGAACGCGAGCGTCGCTGCGAAGAGCGTCCCGAGCGAGAGCTCGCCGAGCCTAGAGCGCACGTGCTGGCCCCTCCCTCTCGCCCAGCGCTCGGTTCCCGAGCCACGCCTGGACGAGGACGAGCGCGAGGAGCATGGCGATGAGGGACACCGCGAGCGTCGCGCCGAACGGCCAGTCGCGTGCCTCGAGGAACTGCGACTGCACGAGCGTCCCGACCATCTGGCGCCGGCCGCCGCCGAGGAGGTCGGGAATGATGAAGTTCCCGAGCGAGGGGACGAAGACGAAGATGCACCCTGCCGCGATGCCGGGCGCGGTCAGGGGTACGAGGATCGTCCACAGTCGCTTCCACGCGGTCGCCCCGAGGTCGGCTGCTGCCTCGCCGAGCTCGGGTCCGAGCCGCTCGAGCGCTGCGTAGATGGGGAGGATCATGAGCGGCAGGTACGTCGAGACCATGCCGACGACGATCGCGAGCTCGTTGTAGAGGAGCCGGACCGAGGAGTCGACGAGCCCGAGGCTGCGGAGCGCCCGGTTCGCGAGGCCCTCGTCGTTGAGGATGACGATCCACGCGTACGTGCGGATGAGGAGGCTCGTCCAGAAGGGGAGGATGCAGAGGACGAGGAGCGCAGTCCGCCAGCGCGGCGGCCGGGTGGCGATGAAGAGCGCGACGGGGAAGCCGATGACGAGGGAGATGGCGGTCGTCTCGAGCGCGACGCGCACGGAGAAGCCGAGGACGCTGAGGTAGAGGGTGTCCCAGGCGCGACGGTAGTTGTCGAGCGTCCACTCGTAGACGACCCCGCCGTAGACCCCGCGCTCGAAGAAGCTGTACGCGAGGACGAGCCCGACGGGCAGGACGAGCAGCCCCGCCCACCAGAGGAGGGCGGGGCTGGCGAGCGCGATGCCGGAGAGCCGGCGGCGGGGCAATGCCGCGCTAGCCGACGATCTCCGCCACCGTTCGTGACCAGAGCGGCTGGGCCTTGCCGAGGTCCCGCTCCGTCTCGAAGGTGAGGAGCTTCTTCGGCGGGATGGCGAGGTTCGGGAACGTCCGCGCGAGCTCCTTCTTCACGCGACGCATGGCGACCTCGTTCGGGGTCTTGTAGAGGACGAGCTCGGTGATCGACTTCCCGCTGTCGGGACGGAGCACGAAGTTCAGGAACTTGTGCGCCGCGTCCTGGTTCCGGCTCTTCGCGAGCACGACCATCGTGTCCACCCAGAGGTCGGATCCCTCCTTCGGGATCACGAACTTGATCTTCGGGTTCTCGGCGATGCCGTAGTTGCACCAGCCGTCCCAGGCCTGGACGAGGTGCGCCTCTCCGGAGACGAGCTTCGAGTAGAACGTCGTGTCGTCGTACGCGAGGAGGTGCTTCTTCGCTTCCTTGAGGAGCGCCGCTGCTCGCCGGAGGTGCGCCGGGTTCGTCGTGTTGATCGAGTACCCGAGGACCTTGAGCGCCGGGAGCATGAGCCAGCGGTCGGTCGCGAGCATCGTGATCTTGCCCCGAAGCGCGGGCGCGGGTCGCAGGAGGTCCCACCAGCTCCTCGGCTGGCGGGTGAGGTCGTTCCGCCAGCAGAGCCCGGTCGTCCCCCACGTGTAGGGGACGGAGTAGCGGTTACCCGGGTCGTAGGCGAGCCTCCACGCGCCCGGGTAGAGGTTCTTGAGGTTCGGGATCTTGCGGTGGTCGAGGCGAGCCGCCCAGCCCCGCTTCCGGAGCGCTTCGGCGAAGGGGCCGGAGACGAAGACGATGTCGTAGCCCCCTCCTCCCTGGGCTTCGAGCTTGCCCATGATGTCCTCGTTCGTCGTGTGCTTCGCGAGCTTCACCTTGATCCCGGTCGCCTTCTCGAAGCGCGGGATGAGGTCCTCGGGCGTGTACGCGTCCCAGTTCGAGATGGTGAGCGTGACGCTCTGCTGTGGGCGGGCCGCAGCGACGCTCGCGACAGCCGCGACGACGAGAGCGGCGAGCGCGACGAGGAGGGCGGCACGCGCGTGGCGGTGTCTCATGGCAGGTTCCTCCTTCCGTGGGAGCGAGGTCATCGGGTGACGGGCTCCCCGGTCTCGGCGAGGCGCTCGATGAGCTCGGCCGCGCGCCTGCGACCAGGGTCGGCTTGGAGGCGGGAGGCGACAGCGCGCATCCGTGCGTGGAGCGCCTCATCGGCGAGGAGCTCCTCGACGGCGTCGAGGAGCTCCTGCTCCTCGAACGCGTACGTGGCAAGCCGGCGGCCGAAGCCCGTCTCGTGCACGCGCTGGGCGTTGTCGTACTGGTCCCAGAAGAGCGGGAGCGCGATCATCGGCTTCCCGAAATGGAAGCACTCGGTGGTCGTGTTGTTCCCAGCGTGGGTGATGACGAGGTCGACGAGCGGGAGGATCGCGGGCTGCGGGAGGTACTCCTCGCCCCACATGTTCTCCGCGAGCTCGAACTCCGTGTGCTGCGGCCCCTTCGAGACGATGAACCGGTGCGGGGAGCGCGAGAGCACGTCGATGAGCCGCTTCATGAGCTCGACGTCCGCCGAGCCGAGGCTCCCGAGCGAGAGGTAGACGAGCCCGCCCGCCGCGTGTCGGAGCTCCTCCGGGATCTCGAAGGGCTCTGCGACGTCGCGGACGCAGGTGTCGACGCGGTGCCAGATGGGCGCGAGCGGCCGCGACCGCGCGTAGTCCACCTCGGCGGGGTAGAGGTAGAGGCCGAGGTAGGGGGACTCGTGGATGAGCTCGCCTTCCGGGAGCGGCGGCGCCCCCCGCTCCTCGCAGAAGGCGGAGAAGGACGCGTGGAGGTCGGCGATCGCGCGTCGGTACTCCTCGCGGAAGGCGTCCCACCCGGAGCGGTCCGAGGAGGGGTAGCCGGAGAAGACCGGAGGGATGTCGGGATCCTTCAGCTCGAGCGGGTTGCAGGAGACGATGCGCACCCACGGTCGCCCGGAGGCGAGGATGGCCGGGAAGGCGACGACGTTGTCCTCGACGATGACGTCCGGCTCGAGCTCGGAGAAGATCTCGACGAGGCGCTCGTCGACGTAGCGAGCACCGTCGCAGAGCGCCTGGAAGGTGGGCGCGATGAACTCCGAGAGCTGCTCGTACGTCGACTTCCGGAACACGGGAGCGGTGTCGCGGATGAAGTCCTTCCAGAACTGGCCGGGCTCCTCCTCGTGCTCGGGAGGTGGCCCGAGGCGCATGAGCCGCTCCTCGAAGCCCTGCGCCTCGAGGCTTCCGGCGAAGGACTCCTCGATGACGAACACGACGCGGTGCCCGCGCTCGCGTAGCACCTGGCCGATCGCGACGCAGTTGTTCGTCGGGCCGTACGCCCCCTCCGGGAAGAAGACGATCGTGCGCTCCACTGGCATTCGCTCCTCGCTTCCGTGGTTCCGTTCACCCCTGCGTGCGCAGCGGGCAGCGTGAAACCTAGGCGAACGCGCGAGCCTCGGCGAGCCTTCCCTCCGCGGGTGCCGCGCGCTCGAGCCCCCGATGGAGGAGCGAGGTCGCCTCGGCTCACGAGGGGGAGACGGTGGCGGGATGGCGCGCGAGGAGGGCGCGGACGTCGTCGTCCGAGAGCTGGTGGAAGTCCTCGTACCAGAACCCGACCGCGCCGAAGGCGGGCGGGATGGCGAGGCAGACGAGGGCGGCGACGCGCTCGTCGCGCTCGAGGGCGGAGCACGAGTCGGCCGCGCCGACGGGGACGGCGACGACGATCCGCGCTGCCTCGTGAGCGCTCGCCCAGGCGACCGCCGCCGACATCGTCCCGCCGGTGGCGAGGCCGTCGTCGACGAGGACGCAGGCCGTCCCCGAGACCGGGACGCGCGGCCGCGCCTCGTGGAGCCGCTCGTCGAGCTCGTCTGCCTCGACGGCGGCACGCGCGACTGCGCGCTCGACCTGCTCTTGGGTGAGACCGTCGTGGCCGCGGAGGTAGACGATGCCGCCGGGCGCGACCGCCCCGATGCCGTACTCCAGCTGCCAGGGATGACGCACCTTGCGCACGGCGAGGGCGTCGAGCGGGGCGCCGAGCGCCTGCGCGACGCCGGCGGCCACCTCGACGCCACCGCGCGCGAGCCCGACGACGACGGGACGGGTCGCCTCGTGGAGGACGGCCGAGCGGCGGAGAGCAGCGCCGAGCAGACGACCCGCCTCCTGGCGGTCGCGGAACGGGAGTCTCGGCTCTCGCGTCTCGTGGTCCACGACGGAATCGTGACCGACGGATGGTGCCAGCGCATCGTGGGTTTCCCCGCTACCTGCGCCTGGATCCCCTCGGGGCGATCGCGCGTGAGACGATAGGGCCGTGAGCGACGCAGCACCTCGTCCGCGCGGCAGGCGCTCGCTTCCCCCGGAGAGGCTGCGGCGACGGGTCGACCCGGCGCGCCTCGGGTTCGCGTCCACCGCCGAGGTGGAGCCCCTCGTCGGCACCGTCGGGCAGCCCCGGGCCCTTGACGCGCTCGAGTTCGGCCTCGCGGCGACGACGCACGGCTTCAACGTCTTCGTCGCCGGGATGCCGGGCTCTGGCCGGCTCTCGACGGTGCTCGACTACCTCCAGACGCTCGCCGCCGACCGCCCTCCACCGCCCGACTGGGTGTACGTGCACGACTTCGCCGACGGCGATCGACCGGACGCGATCGCGCTTCCCGCAGGGCGCGGTGTCGAGTTCGCCCGCGCGATGGACGAGTTCGTCGAGGCCGCTCGCCGGGAGATCCAGCGGGCCTTCGAGAGCGAGGAGTACGACCGTCGCCAGCGCGAGATCCTCGCCGAGATCGCCGCCGAGCGAGAGCGTGAGGAGCAGGAGCTCACGTCGTTCGCGGCCGAGCGGATGGTCGCGCTCAAGACGACGCTCATGGGCGTTGCCTCGATCCCGCTCGTCGACGGCAAGCCGATCACGCGCGAGCAGTTCGAGCAGCTCCCGGAGGCCGAGCGGGAGGCGATCGCAAAGGCGACGAGCGAGGTCGAGGAGCGGGCGGCGGCGTTCGTCCGCCAGGTGCGACGCCTCGAGCAGGAGGCGACCCGCCGCGTTCGCGAGCTCGAGCGGGAGGTCGCCCTCTACGCCTTCGAGCCGCTCCTGCGCGAGCTCCGCGAGCGGTTCGGGGAGATCGAGGGCGTCCTCTCCTACCTCGACGCCGTGCGCGACGACGTGCTCGACCACATCGGCGACTTCCGCGGCGAGCCGGAGCCGCCGCCGCTGCCGCTCCCCGGCGTCCCGCCCCGGCCACGGGACTTCTCCCGCTACAGCGTCAACGTCCTCGTCGACAACTCCGCGACGACGGGCGCCCCGATCGTCGTCGAGCGCAACCCGACGTACTACAACCTCCTCGGGCGCATCGAGTACCGCCCGGCCTTCGGGGCGATGGTCACCGACTTCCGTGAGGTGAAGGCGGGCGCCCTCCACCGCGCGAACGGGGGCTTCCTCGTGCTCGAGGCGCTCGACGTCCTCCGACACCCGTTCGCCTGGGAGGCGCTGAAGCGCGCCGTGCGCACCTCGGAGGTGCGGATCGAGAGCCTCGGCGAGGAGTTCAGCACGGTGCCGCTCGCGACCCTCCGGCCAGAGCCGATCCCGCTCGACGTGAAGGTCGTCCTCATCGGCTCCCCCTTCCTCTACCACCTCCTCTTCGCCTTCGACGAGGACCTGCGCGAGCTCTTCAAGGTGAAGGCGGACTTCTCCCCCGACCTCGAGTGGACGCGGGAGCACGAGCGCAACTACGCGGCCTTCGTCAGTCGCTGCGTGCGTGATCACGGGCTGCGCCACTTCGACGCCTCCGCGGTCGCGCGGGTCATCGAGCACGGCGCGCGGCTCCGCGAGAGCCAGCGCAAGCTGTCGGCGCGGCTCCTCGAGGTCTCGGACGTCGTCGCGGAGGCGAGCTTCTGGGCGGAGCGCGCGGGCCATGAGCTCGTCCGGGCCGAGGACGTCGAGCTCGCCATCCGCAAGCGGGAGTTCCGCTCGAGCCTGCTCGAGGAGCGCATCCGCGAGCTCATCGCGGAGGGCACGATCGTCATCGAGACGGAGGGAGAGCGGGTCGGCCAGGTGAACGGCCTGGCGATCCTCGATCTCGGCGACTACTCGTTCGGCCGTCCGAGCCGGGTCTCGGCGCGGGTCTCGCTTGGCCGCGGTCGGGTGGAGAGCATCGAGCGCGAGATCGAGCTCTCCGGCCCGATCCACTCGAAGGGCGTCCTCATCCTCTCCGGCTACCTCCAGGCCACGTACGCCCAGGAGTGGCCGCTCGCCGTCTCCGCGACCCTCACCTTCGAGCAGTCCTACGACGAGGTCGAGGGCGACTCCGCCTCCTCGACGGAGCTGTACGCCCTCCTCTCCGCGCTCTCCGGCCTCCCGCTCGACCAGGGGATCGCGGTCACGGGCTCGGTCGACCAGCACGGGCGTGTGCAAGCGGTGGGCGGGGTGACGCGGAAGATCGAGGGCTTCTACGCGACCTGCGTCGTCCAGGGGTTGACCGGACGCCAGGGGGTGATCGTCCCGGCCGCGAACGTCCGCAACCTCATGCTCCACGAGGACGTGGTCGAGGCGGTCCGTGCGGGTCGCTTCCACGTCTGGGCGGTGCGGACGATCGACGAGGGCATCGAGCTCCTGACGGGACGTCGGGCGGGGCGCCGACGGGCGGACGGCACCTTCCCGCCCGACAGCGTGCACGGGCTCGTCGCTGCGCGGCTCGAGAGCTACGCGCGCCGACTCCAGGAGGTGGGGAGCGCGCCCGAGGCTCCCGAACAGGCGCAGGAGGAGCGCCGCTAGCACCGCCTCCTCGCGTGGAGCTGGCGGTCGTGGGCCGCCTCCGGGCGGCGCTACCCTTCGCGGCCGAGGGCCCCCGTAGCTCAGTGGATAGAGCAGCGGTTTCCTAAACCGCGTGCGCTGGTTCGATTCCGGCCGGGGGCATGCCTTTGGCCGAGCGGAGATCCGATCCAACAAACGGTTTGTGCACGGTCGTCGCCTCCCGTACCCAACCCGCCCGAACCCGCCTGATTCCGCTCTCGGAGGGGTACAGGGGCGGATGGGGGGCTACCGGGCCGCCGGAATACCAATCTGACGGGCATGTACCTCGTGTACCTCGACGAGTCAGGCGATGCTGGCGTCGTTGCAGGCTCTCCGACGCCGACGTACACGGTCGCGTGCGTCATCGTCCACTCGAACCACTGGGTGGCGCTCTTCGAGGACCTGTTGCGCTTCCGCCGCTACCTGAACACGAACTTTGGGCTCCGGATGCGCGAGGAGGTGAAGGCGAGCGAACTCGTAAAAGGCGGGGGACCGTGGGCATCCCTCCCCTACGGCGACGTTGTCC
>JAVQXS010000440.1:0-1722 GCA_033578065.1 Thermoleophilia bacterium | reverse complement strand
CGTGAGCACGCAGTAGCGGAAGAGGCCGAAGACTGCCGCGTACTCGCGCTTGAGGGCGAGCTCGAGCTCCGCCTCGTACTCGTCGAGCTCGTCGAGGTGGGACATCGCGGCTCAGTGTAGACGAGCGAGGAGCTCGGACACCGTCCCTCGGCCAGGCACCTCGAGCTCGGGATCGAGCTCGACGAGGGGCTCGAGGGCGAAGGCCCGCTCGTGGAGGCGAGGGTGCGGCACCCGCAGCCCCGGCTCCGCGATCGTCTCCCTCCCGTACAGGAGGAGGTCGAGGTCGATCGTCCTCGGCCCGAAACGGCGGCCCGTCCGCTCCCGGCCAAGCTCCCGCTCGATCGCGAGCAGGAGCTCGAGGAGCTCGTGCGCCGCGAGCGTCGTCTCGATCTCGGCCGCGCCGTTGAGGAAGCGCGGCTGCTCTGCCACCGGCCCCACGGGCTCCGTCTCCCGGAGCGCCGAGACCCGCACGAGGTCGACGCCCTCGGCAGCGGCGAGGAGGTCGAGCGCGCGCCGAATCGTCTCGGCCCGCTCGCCGAGGTTCGCCCCGAGCCCGACGTACGCGCGCGCCACTCAGCGTCGCCGCTCGACGGCGACTGCGGCGTGGTCGACGGGCGGATCGAGCACGACGTCAGGCTTGCGAACCCGGACGCGAACCCTGCGTACCTCCGGGAAGCGGGCGAGCGCCTCGTCGGCGATCGCGCCGGCGAGCCCTTCGAGCAGAAGGCGCTGGGGCCCGGCGAACACCTCGCGTACGACGGCTGCGAGACGGCGGTAGTCGACGGTGTCCTCGAGGCGATCGCTCGCTGCCGCCGCGTCGGAGACGTCGGCCTCGAGATCGACGAGGAAGCGCTGGCCGAGCCGCCGTTCCTCCTCGAGGTAGCCGTGGTGGCCGAACACGACCATGCCGGCGAGCTCGATCGTCATGCCGCCACCGTGCCCCGCTCGACGGCGGCGGCGACCGCGAGCGCCTCGACCGTCTCCCGCACGTCGTGCGCGCGGATCATCCACGCGCCCCGATGGAAGGCGGCGACCGCGGCGCCGACCGACGCCGGCATCGTCCCGCTCGTCGCGGTGGGATCCCCGAGGACCTTGCCGAGGGTGCTCTTCCTCGAGGTCCCAACGAGCACGGGGAAGCCGAGCGCGACGAGCTCGTCGAGGCGGCGAAGGAGCTCGAGGTTCTGATCCGGCGTCTTCCCGAACCCAATGCCGGGATCGACGCAGATCCGCTCCTCCGGGATGCCCTCCCGCACCGCGAACGCGGCGCGCTCCTCGAGGAAGGCCGCGACCTCCGAGACGACGTCCTCGTAGCGCGGCGCGAGCTGCATCGTCCGCGGCTCGCCCTGCATATGCATGAGGCAGAGGTACGCTCCGCGCTCGGCGACCGCGGCCGCGAGATCGGGATCCCCACGGAGCGCGGTGACGTCGTTCACGAGCTCGACTCCGAGCGCGAGGGCCGCCCGCGCCACCGCCGCCTTCGAGGTGTCGATCGAGAGGGGGAGGCCGGCGAGCCCCTCGAGGACGGGCACGACGCGCCGCAGCTCCTCCTCGACGGGGACGGGCTCGGCGCCAGGACGGGTCGACTCGCCCCCGACGTCGACGAGGACGGCGCCCTCCTCGACGAGCCTGCGCCCATGCGCGATCGCGGCCGCGGGCGCCAGGAAGCGTCCTCCGTCCGAGAAGCTGTCGGGCGTGACGTTGAGGATGCCCATCACCGCGGGC
>JAVQXS010000007.1:0-15475 GCA_033578065.1 Thermoleophilia bacterium | reverse complement strand
TCCTCCTCGTCGTGCTCCTCCTCGTCTTCGGAGCGAAGCGTCTGCCGGAGATGGGCCGCTCGCTCGGCAAGAGCTTGCGCGAGTTCAAGGAGGGCGTGAGCGGGGTCGAGGACGTCGCCCGGTCGACGACGACGCCGACCTCCGTGACGTCGACGCCGGGCGAGCTCCCGACCGCGGAGCCCGAGCCCGACGTCCTCGAGGCCGAGGCCGAGTCGGAGCGGGAGACCGTCTCCTAGGCGCGGGTCGCCACGATGAGGCGCTGGCTTCCGCGCCGTCTCGCGCACGGTGAGGAGGCGACCCTCGTCGAGCACCTGGACGAGCTCCGCTCCCGCATCATCATCTGCCTCGTCGCGATCGTCCCTGCCTTCGCCCTCACCTTCGCCTTCAACGGGCGGATCATGGAGCTCCTCACGGGGCCCCTGCCCGACGATCGCGAGCTCGTCACCTTCGGCGTCACCGAGCCGTTCACGACGTCGATCAAGGTGAGCCTCGTCGCCGCCCTCGGGCTCGCGCTCCCCGTGCTCCTCTGGCAGACGTGGGCGTTCCTCGCGCCGGCGGTGCAGCCGCACTTCGAGCGCGTCGTCCTCACGCTCGTCGCGATCGCCACCGTCCTCTTCGCCTGCGGGGTCGCGTTCATGTACTTCGTCGTGCTCCCGGTCGCCCTCGACTTCCTCACGAGCTACAACGAGGAGCTCTTCGAGATCCAGATCCGGGCGAGCTACTACTTCTCGTTCGTCGCCTTCACGCTCCTCGCGGGAGGGCTCGTCTTCCTCATGCCGATCTTCCTCCTCGGGCTCGTACGCCTGCGCGTCGTCTCCGCCCGCCAGCTCCGGGTGAACCGCCGCTACGCGTTCGTCGGGCTCCTCGTCTTCGCGATCCTCCTGCCCACGGTCGATCCCGTCTCGCTCGCGTTCGAGGTCGTGCCGCTCGTCCTCCTCTACGAGGGGACGATCTGGGTCGCCCTCCTCATGGAGCGCCGCTGGGAGCGCTCCTGGGAGGAGGAGTGGGCGGGCGACGCCGCGTGAGCGGATGAGAGTCCTCTCGGCCGACTGGGTCCTCCCGGTCGAGAGCGATCCGATCGCGGACGGTGCGGTCGCGATCTCCGACGACGGGCGCATCGCCGCCGTCGGCCCCGTCTCGGAGCTCGGGGCGGGCGAGCGCTTCCCGCAGGCAATCATCCTCCCCGGCTTCGTGAACGCGCACAGCCACGTCGAGTACGCGGTGTACACGGGGTTCGGCGACGGCCTCTCGTTCGGGCCCTGGATCTCCGTCCACGTCGAGCGCAAGGAGCGGATCGGCCTTCCGGAGATGGAGGCGATCGCTCGCCTCGGCGCGCTCGAGTGCCTCCGCTCTGGCATCACGACCGTCGGCGACGCGAGCTTCGCCGGCGCGGCGGCGACGGCCTGCGCCGAGCTCGGGCTGCGGGCGATCGTCTACGTCGAGGTCTTCGGGCGCGACGCGAGCGCGCTCGAGCGCTTCCACGAGATTCGGGAGCGGATCGCGTCCGCGCTGTCGGAGCGCGTGCGGCTCGGCGTCTCCCCCCACGCGCCGTACACGTGCACGCTCGAGGTCTACCGCGCGTGCGCGGAGCTCGGCCTTCCGACGATCACGCACCTCGCCGAGAGCGAGGACGAGACGCGCTACCTCCTCGCCGGGGAGGGGCCATGGCAGGACTTCGCCGAGCTCCTCGTCCCGCCGCTTGGGACGACGGGCATCCGCGGTCTCGCCGAGGCGGGCGTGCTCGGGCCCAGCGTCGTGGCTGCCCACTGCGTGCAGGCGGACGCGGAGGAGATCGCGCTCCTCGCCGCGCACGACGTCGCAGTCGCGCACTGCCCGCGCTCGAACGCCCAGCTCGGCTGTGGGATCGCTCCGCTCGGCGACCTCCTCGACGCCGGCCTCCGGGTTGGGATCGGGACGGACAGCCCGGCCTCGACCCCGTCCTTCGACATGTTCGACGAGATCCGAGCCGCGCTCCACGCCGCTCGCGCGCGAGAACGGCGGCCGGGCGCGCTCACCGCCCGCGAGGCGCTCGAGCTCGCGACGCTCGGCGGCGCGCGCGTCCTCGGCCTCGAGTCGGAGGTCGGCTCGCTCGTCCCTGGGAAGCAGGCCGACCTCACGGTCCTCTCGTTCGCCGACTCTCCGTTGCTCCCGTGGGAAGATCCCGTTACGGCGGTCGTGCTCGGGGGCTCCCCCGACCGCGTCCTCGCTACGGTTGTATCCGGTACGACCCGCTATGAGAGAGGCGCGAACCCATGGCCCGAGCTGAGCGACGCCGCGCGCAGCGCGCGCGCCCGGCTCCTGTCGCTCGACAGCCGGTAGCGATCGAGGACACGATGTTCTTCCCTCGTCTGCGCAAGCAGGCGAAGTGGGTCTTCCTCTTCCTCGCCCTCGCCTTCGCCCTCGGCTTCATCGGCTTCGGCGTCGGCGCGGGCGGCGTGGGGGTCGCGGACACGCTGCGCGGGCTCGGCGTCGGCTCGGGGATCCCCTCCGTCTCGGAGGCGCAGGAGCGCGTGGCGGAGAACCCGGAGGACCCCGAGGCGCTCCGCGAGCTCGCGAACGCCTACCGAGCACGAGGGGACACGAGGGAGGCGATCGCCACCCTCGAGGGGCTCGTGGAGCTGCGCCCGAAGGACGAGGCCGCCCTCCGCGAGCTCGCGAGCCTCCAGCTCACCCTCGCGACGGAGGCCGAGGACCGCGCCCAGATCCTCCAGTACCGGCAGTCGTTCCTCGCGCCGGCGGCGGACGTCTTCGGCTTCGTCCTCCTCGACGGGCGTCCGCTCGACCCCGACCCGATCACGAACGCCGTGAGCTCGGGCTACGACGACCGGATCGCGAGCGCCTACAACGAGGCCCGCTCCGCCGCAGCGAGCGCGGTCGAGACGTTCAAGCGCCTCGCGGCCGCGTCCCCGAACGATCCGAGCGTCCAGCTCGAGCTTGCCCAGGCGGCGACCTCGGCGGGCGACGCGAAGACGGCGATCGAGGCGTACGAGCGGTTCCTGAAGCTCGCCCCAGACGATCCGACCGCGCCGGAGGTGCGGCGCGTCCTCAAGCAGCTCCGGCAGCAGGCGGGGACGGGGAGCTGAGGACGCCTCCCACGCCGTCGACTCGGCGCAGTCACTAGACTCGCCTCCGGTGCGGAACGCCGGGCTCCTCCTCGCTCTCGCAGGCACGACGGCCGCCGTGCTCGCGCTCGGCGGCTGCGGCTCCACGGGCACCGGAGGCTTCGTGTCGAGCGGGAGCCAGGCCGCGGGCAAGGAGCTCTTCCTCGAGCGCTGCGCGGGCTGCCACACGCTCGCGGACGCGGGCTCGACGAGCACGATCGGCCCGAACCTCGACGACGCCTTCGAGCAGGCGCGCCGGGACGGGATGACGAGCGCCACCTTCACGCAGGTCGTCGCGGGCCAGATCCGCTTCCCGATCGAGCAGACGGCGACCGGCGCTCCCGGGATGCCGGGCCTCGACTCGACGCTCCCGCGCTGCGAGGACGTCGCCGAGGGCGAGTTCTGCGTCGAGGATCAGGATCAGGCGGTCGCCGACATCGCCGTCTACGTCGCGGCCGTCGCCGGCACCGGGCGCAGCGCGGAGAAGCCGACAGATGGAAGGTCGATCTTCGTCGCCAGCTGCGGCAGCTGCCACACGCTCGCCGATGCGGGCACGAGCGGCACCGTCGGCCCGAGCCTCGACGACGCGAGGCCGTCGAAGGAGGCCGTGGCGACGATCGTCACGAACGGGCGCGGCGCGATGCCGTCCTTCCGCGACTCGCTCGACCCCCAGCAGATCGAGGCTGTGGCGGAGTACGTCTCCTCCGTCGCCGGCAAGTAGCGCGCCGGAGGCTCGTCGCGCCAGATCGGCGAGCCGCGGACGCCGCTCGCCGGCGGAGGATGGGCTCACGCTCGCTCGGCCTGGAGATCGACGACGATGTGCGTGATCGGCACGTCGAAGCGCTCGCGCGCGGCTGCGACGACCCCGCGCTCGAGCCACGCGGAGCGTCCCTCGGGGTGCGTCGAGATGACGATCTCGTCTGGGTGGAAGGTACGGACGGCATCGTCGATCGCGACGAGGGGATCGACGTCGCCGACCTCGCCGCGCGCATCGATCCCGACCTCGCGCAGGCGGGCGAGCGTCGCGTCGAGCCGGGCCTGCGCCTCGGCTCGCGCCGGATCCTCGTCCGACGTCCACGTCTTGAGCCGCGTCGTCACCGCCGGCGAGACGACGAGGAACTCCGTCTTCTCGGCGAGCGCCATCTCGCCGAGCGCATGGAGGAGATCCTTGCCGCCCACCGTCTCGTTCGCGACGACGAGGACGCGCCGCACGTCCGGAGGGCCGACGTGCTGCACGCGCATCGGAGGAGGCGTCGGGCCTCGCTGCCGCAGGTAGAGCACGACCGCCGCTCCTGTGAGCGCGAGGAAGGTCGCGAGGCCGAGCCAGTCGTTGATCCAGGAGGCGACGACGATGAGCGCGAATGCCGCGATCGTGACGAGGAGGAAGCGGAACGCCGCCGGCTCGCTCCGGAACGGGTTCTCCATCGCTCAGATGAGGTAGACCGTCGCGTAGACGATGATCCACATGACGTCGACGAAGTGCCAGTAGATCCCTGGCAGCTCGACGCCGTGGTGGTGCTCGGGCGAGTAGTGCCCGCGGAAGCCCCGCACGATGACGATCCCGAGGAGCGTGAGACCGACCGCGACGTGCGCCCCGTGGAGACCCGTGAGCCCGAAGAAGACGGAGGCGAAGGCACCGTCTGCCGTGTTGAACCCGACGTGGAGGTACTCGATCACCTGCGTGAGGAGGAACGCGAGCCCCATGAGGAACGTGAGCACCATCCCGGCGAGGAACGCGCTCCGCTCGCCGCGCTTAATGGACTGGAGCGCCCAGTGCATCGTGAAGCTCGAGGTGACAAGGATGGCGGTGTTCACGCCGGCGACGAAGACGGGGAAGTGGTACGGCTCGGGCGGCCAGGAGCCGGGGGCCTCGGGGTTCACGACGCGGACGAAGAAGTAGGCGGCGAAGAAGGAGCCGAAGAGCATCGCCTCGGAGGCGATGAAGAGGAACATGCCGAGGACCCGCGCATCGACGCGCGAGCTCTGGTGAGCCGGCGGCGGCCCGTGGTGCTCGTGGGAGCCGAGCGCCTCGACGTGGCTCGTCACGAGGGAACCTCCACCGGCTCCTCGACGACGACGTGCTCGACGGGGAGGCCGCTCTCGGCGCGCAGGCGCCCCACGAGGTCGCGGCGGAGCCAGCCTGACCGCTCCCCGGGGAAGGTCGAGACGATGATCTCGTCCACGCGCTCGTCGTGGATCTCCGTCATCGCCGCCGTGAACGGGTCCGGGTGCGCGATCTGGCCGTGGACGTCGATCCCCTCCGAGCGGAGCGTCGCGAGCGCGGCGCGCAGCCGACGCTCCGCCTCCGGGTGGGCGCTGCGCGTCGGATCGCTCTGGGGGCAGACGATGAGGAAGCTCGCCTCGCCCTCGCGCGCTCGGGCGCGGATCCGCTCGAGGAGGGGCTCTCCGAGCACGGTCTCGTTCGCGATCACGAGGACGTTCGCGCTCGTGCGCGAGGCCTCGTCGGCGACGACGTGCTCGACAGGCCGCGGGGCGGCGACGCGACGGATCTCCGCCACGAGGTCGCGCCGGAGCCAGCCGGACTTCGTCTCCGGGTGCGTGGAGACGATGATCTCGTCGATGCGCTCGGAGGCGATGATGTCCTTCACCGCAGCCAGGGGCTCGTCGTCGAAGACTCCCCCGTGCGCTGGGATGCCGGCCTCGCGGAGCGCCCGCAGCGCGCGCTCGAGCCGCCGGTGGGCGGCGGCTCGGCGGGTGTCCTCGTAGACGACGTACCCGTGCCGGGGGGGAGAGACGGGCGCGACGACCGCGACGCGGATCGGCCCTCGCTCGGCGCGCCTGCGCACCGCCTCCACGAGCTCGCTCCCGACGAGCGTCTCGTTCGCGACGACGAGGATCGACGTCTCCTCGCTCATGCGGGGACTCCTTCGGCCTCGCGCGCCGGACTCATGATCGCGTGCCGCGCCCCGGGGACGCCGAACTCGTACGGTCCGGCGACGACCTGGGGGATCTCGTCGAAGTTGAAGATCGGCGGCGGCGAGCTCACCTGCCACTCGAGGCTGTGCGCGCCCCACGGGTTCGCCGCTGCCACCGGCCCCCGCGCCCAGCTCGTGACCATGTTGTAGAAGAAGATCACCGTCGAGGCGCCGAGCGCGAAGGAGGCGATCGAGATGACGAGGTTGAGGTCGCCGAACGCCTCCGCGTAGTCGAACACCCGCCGCGGCATCCCCCGCAGGCCGACGTAGTGCATGGGGAAGAACGTGAGGTTGAAGCTCACGAACGTCGTCCAGAAGTGGAGCTTCCCGAGCCGCTCGTCGTACATGCGGCCGGTCATCTTCGGGAACCAGTAGTAGATGCCGGCGAAGATCGTGAACACCGAGCCGCCGAAGAGGACGTAGTGGATGTGCGCGACGACGAAGTACGTGTCCGAGGCGTGGATGTCGACCGGGACGGAGCCGAGGTAGATCCCCGAGAGGCCGCCGATGACGAACATCGTCACGAAGCCGAGGGCGAAGAGCATCGGCGTCGTCAGCCGGATGCGGCCGCGCCAGAGGGTCGCCGTCCAGGAGAAGACCTTGATCCCGGTGGGGACGGCGATGAGGAGGGTCGTGATCATCATCGGCACGCGCAGCCAGTCGGCCATGCCGGCCACGAACATGTGGTGCGCCCAGACGGAGAAGCCGAGCACGAGGATCCCGACGAGCGAGAGCGCCATCAGGCGGTAGCCGAAGATCGGCTTGCGCGCCATCGTCGAGATGACCTCGGAGACGATCCCGAACCCGGGCAGCATCATGATGTAGACGGCCGGGTGGCTGTAGAACCAGAAGATGTGCTGGTAGCCGAGCACGTAGCCGCCGCCCTCGGGCGTGAAGAAGCTCGTGTGCATGATGCGGTCGAACATCACGAAGAACTGCGACCCCGCGATGAACGGCGTCGCGAGGACGACGAGGAGCGAGGTCGTGAAGTTCGCCCACACGAGGAGCGGCATGCGCCAGAAGGTCATCCCCGGCGCGCGCATGGTGATGATCGTCACGAGGAAGTTGAGCGCCGTCATGATGGAGGACGCGCCCGCCCACTGGACGCCCATGTTGAAGAACGTCTGCCCCATGGGCTGGCCCTCGGAGAGCGGCGCGTACGCCGTCCACCCAGAGGCGAAGGCGCCGCCGGGAGCGAGGAAGCTCGCGAGGAACATGATCCCCGCGATCGGCAGGAGCCAGTAGGACAGGGCGTTCAGACGCGGGAACGCCATGTCCGGGGCGCCGAGCATGAGCGGCACGACGTAGTTCGCGATCCCCGCGAAGGCCGGGATGATGAAGAGGAAGATCATGAGCGTCGCGTGCGCCGACACGAGCCCGTTGAAGGTCTGCGAGTCGACGAACTGGAGCCCCGGCTCCGCGAGCTCCGCGCGGAAGAGCATCGCGAGGAGGCCGCCGATGACGAAGAAGACGAAGGTCGTGACGATGTACTGGATGCCGATGACCTTGTGGTCCGTGTTGACGCGGAAGTAGTCGCGCCAGGAGCGCGCGCCGTGGCCGGAGTGGTCCTCGGGTCGCGTCGGGCGGCCGGAGATGTAGTAGAGCCAGTAGTCGAACGCGCCGATCCCGGCGAGGAAGCCGATGGGGAGCGCGACCATCCCGGCAACGGTGACGACGATGTGCGTGTCCCAGACGGGCAACCAGCCCCACCAGGCTCGGAGCCCAAGGACGAGGAGCGTCCCGAGTGCGAAGAAGAGCGCGCCCATCCAGGCGCCGCGGACGAGCCCAGGCCCGAGGAGGAGCCTGCGCAGCGGGCCGCTCGGAGGTCGGAACTGCTCCGGAAGCTCGGGGATCCTCGTCTCCTCGTGCGTCTGCGTCATCTCCGCCTCTCCGCGATCCACTGCTCGAACTCCGCCTCGCTCACGATCCGGGCCTTCGCACGCATGGTCGCATGCCCGAGCCCGCAGAGCTCGGCGCAGACGACGGGGAACTCCCCCGTGCGCGTCGGGGTGACGTTGATCGTCGTCACGATCCCGGGCACGGCGTCCATCTTCTGCCCGAACTCGGGCACCCAGAAGGAGTGGATGACGTCGAGCGAGCGCATGGTGAACTGCGCCTGGCGGCCGACGGGGAGCACGAGCTCGCCCGAGCTCACCTCGCCGTGGTCCGGGTAGACGAAGCGCCACGCGAACTGCTGCCCGACCGCCTCCACACGCAACGGGCGCGGGCCTGCCTCGCCGTTCCGCGCGAGCACGACCGCGCTCACGATCCCGATGAGGAGGACGAGCGCAGCCGGGATCGCCGTCCAGACGATCTCGAGCGCGGTGTTGCCGTGGATCGGCGGTCCGTCCTCCTCGTCGTCGGCGGGCACGCGCCAGCGCCAGACGGAGTAGGCGATGATGGCCGTGACGACAGCGAAGATCACGATCGAGATGATCGTCACGAGCCAGTAGACGTCCTGGATGCGGTCGAACTCGACGGAGGCAGACGTCGGCAGCCACTGGAAGACGACAGCGACGAGCGTCGTGAGGACGGCAATGACGACCGCGAGCGCGGCGAGCTGGACGATGCCCTTGCGCACCGCAGCCGAGCCTACTGAAAGCGGAAGCTATCGTGCCCGGGGATCCGACTTCCTCCTCGTCCGTGCCGAGCCGCCCGCTCCTCACCTGCGCGTTCCTCGCCCTCCTCGCGGCGCCCGCCCTCGTCGCGACCTCCCTCGAGGGGCCTGGCGGGGCACTCTCTCCGCAGGAGACGGCCGTGTCCGCTGCTCGCGCGTCCTCGGTCGGCTCGTCTCGGCAGCCGCTCGGGAGCGGGAGGCGCGTCGTCCTCGCCTTCGCCGGCGACATCCACTTCGAGGGACTCCTCGCGGGCAAGCTCCGAGCGTCTCCCGCGACGCTCCTCGCGCCGATCGCTCCCGTCCTCGAGCGCGCTGACCTCGCGGTCGCCAACCTCGAGACGGCGGTCACCGAGCGCGGGGAGGCGGCCCCGAAGACGTACACGTTCCGCGCGCCTCCGATCGCCTTCGCCGCGCTCCGCGCAGGCGGGATCGACGTCGTCTCGATGGCGAACAACCACGGGATGGACTTCGGGCTCGAGGGGCTGCGCGACTCGCTCGCCGCCGCGAAGCGGTACCGCTTCCCCGTCGTCGGCATCGGCCGGAACGCGCGGCAGGCGTACGCGGCCTACCGCGTGACGATCAACGGGCAGCGGATCGCCGTCCTCGGCGCGACGCAGGTGCTCGACGACCACCTCATCGCGGCCTGGACCGCCGGGCCCGGCAAGCCGGGGCTCGCCTCGGCGAAGGACGCGCCACGGCTTGTGCGAGCGGTGCGCGAGGCGCGCACGGACGCAGACACGGTCGTCGTCTTCCTCCACTGGGGCGTCGAGCTCATGGAGTGCCCGACGCCGGACCAGCGGTCGCTCGCGCGCGCGCTCGTCCGCGCCGGAGCGGACGTCGTCGTCGGCGGTCACGCCCACCGCGTGCAGGGCGCCGGCCGCCTCGGTCGCGCGCTCGTCGGGTACGGGCTCGGGAACTTCGTCTGGTACGGGACGAGCGAGCCCTCGACCCGCTCCGGCGTCCTCCTCGTGACGGTCACTGGCCGTCGCGTGGACTCGTACCGCTGGCTGCCGGCCCGGATCGTCGACGGCGTGCCCCGCCCGATGACGGGCGCCGAGCGCGCGAGCGCCCTCCGCTCCTGGAGAGCGCTCCGCGCCTGCACCGGCCTGCGGCCCTAGGCCGGGGCGGGGCGGGCGGGGGCTAGACTTCCTGCGGGCCGTTAGCTCAGCTGGTAGAGCAGGGGACTCTTAATCCCAAGGTCGAAGGTTCGAATCCTTCACGGCCCATCAGCGGAGACGCGCTCGCTCAAGACTCGTCCGCGGCCACGGAGCTCGCGCGAGCTCACCGGGAACGGCGCGAGCGGCTCGTCTGCGGAGGACGTCGTCGTAGACGTCGAGGATGGCCGCTCCGACGACCGACCAGTCGTAGCGTGCGGCCGCCGAGCGTCCAGCCGACCCGAGCGCGCGTCGGAGCTCCGGGTCGGCGAGGAGCGCCTCCACGGCCTCCGCGAGCGCCCGCGGGTCTCCGGGCGGGACGAGCCGGCCGCAGCTCTCAGGCAGCACGTCCACGTAGCCGGGCACGCGCGAGGCGACGACGGGCACCCCGGCGGCCATCGCCTCCACGAGCACCATGCCGAAGCTCTCGCCGTGGAGGGAGGGAGCGCAGAGGACGTCGACCTCCGCGAGGACACGCGCGCGCGCGTCGTCGTCGAGGTACCCGTGCGCCCGGATCCGGGAGCGCACCTCCGGCGGCAACGAGGCTGCCACCCGCCGCAGCTCGTGCTCGCTCACGCCGACGAGATCGAGCCGCGCGTGCGCCGGAAGGCGCGCGAACGCCTCCAGCAGCACCCCGAGGCCCTTGCGCGGCTCCGCGCGCCCGAGGAAGACGACCTGGGCGCGACCAGGGGGATGCTCGCTCACGGCGAACCCGCGCACGTCGATCCCGTTCGGGATGATCCGGTACTCGCCCGGACAGGTGCGAGCGACGTGCCAGCGGGCGGCCTCGGAGACGGCGATGCGCGCGTCCAAGCGCCGAAGCGCCCACCGGCAGAGCGGGGCGAACACGCGGTACCAGCGCGGTGTGGCCGCGTACATGTGGAACGTCCCCACGAGCGGCGCGCACGCCCGCAGGAGCGCCGTCAGGGACACCGCCGGGATCATCGGCTCGTGGACGTGCACGAGGTCGTACCGAGGGACGCGGACCGCGCGGGCGGTGCGCACGATGGCGCGGGGGGCAAGGGCGACGTGGACGTAGGAGCCGTTGTCGAGAATGGGGATGGTCGGCCCGAGGTCGACGAGCCGCGCGGCGGGCGCAGCAGGAGCGCCGTCGGCGGTGCTCCGCGCGCCAGGCGCGAGGATCTCGGCCTCGATGCCCTCCCTGAGCAGGAAGCGCACGAAGCCCGCGACGTGGCTCCGTACGCCCCCAGGCACGCTCCAGGCATAGGGGACGACGAGGGCGACGCGCATGGGCAGAGGATCCCGCAGCGAGCGTGGAGGCGCAATCGATCCCGGCCCGCGAGAAGTTGGACGAGCGCCTCGCCGTCGAGCAGGTCGTGACGGAGGCGACGTGACGCGAGCACGTTCCCCCGCGGGTCGCCGCCGCCGCTCCGCCCTCCTCCTTGCGCTCCTGCTTGGGGCCCTCGCCCTCGGTGCCTGGCACGCGGAGGAGCTCCATCGCCTCCCAGACGTGCTCGCGGCGGTCGAGTGGCCGTGGCTCGCAGCCGCGCTCGCCGCCAACGCCGCCTCGATCCTCCTCCGGGCCTGCGCCTTCGCGGTCGTGCTCCGGCACGCGCTCGCCGGGGCGACGCCAGCGCTCCGTCACGTCGTCTCCTCGTTCGCAGCCGGCGTCATGGCGAACGCGCTCCTCCCCGCTCGAGCGGGTGAGGTCGGACGGCTCGTCGTGCTCGCGCCCCACCTGCCGAGCGGGAGCGACTCCTTGCTCACCGCTGGCGGCGCGATCGCGGCCCAGCACCTCCTCGACGCGTTCCCCCAGGCAGTCCTCGTCGCCTTCGTCCTCTCCGAGACCGGGGTGCCCGCGTGGGCGTTCCTCCCGCTCCTCGTCACGGTCGGCGGCGGGCTCGCGGCGCTCATCGCCGCCGTCGTCTGGATGCGCCGCCGCGAGACCTCGGAGTCGCCAAGCGCCGAGCGGGCGCTCGCAGCCATCCTGCGCCAGCTCGAGGCCGGGTTGCGGATCTACCGCACCCCGACGCCCCTGCTCGCGGCCTTGCTCCTCCAGTGCGCGGGCTGGTCGGGAGAGCTCGCTGGGATCCTCTTCGCGTTCCGTGCCTTCGGCATCGACGCGCCTGGTGCCGCTGCTGGCGCCGTGCTGCTCCTCACGAACCTCGCGACGCTCCTGCCGCTGTGGCCCGGCAACGTGGGGCTCTTCCAGGCGGCCGTCGCAGCCCCGCTCCTTGCCTCCGGGGTCGGCTTCGGCCACGCCATCCTCTTCGGGCTCGGCCTGCAGGCGATCGAGGTCACGACCGCTGTCGCGCTCGGTGCCCCCGCGCTCGCCTACGAGGGCGTCTCGCTCGCCGTGCTCGGCGAGTCCGCACCGCCCGGCGAGCAACGAGACGGAACCGCGCGTGGCGACCGACCTCCTGCGTAGCCGAGCTCTCGACGAGCCGCCCTCGGTCGCAGGGCGCGAGCGAGGCCGCTCACGCGCCCGCCCGCAGCCGGCTCCCGCGACGGAGCGCCCAGCAGACCGCGAGCACGACCACTCCTGCCCACCCGAGGAGATCCCCGACCCAGAGGTAGGGGGCATCGGAGGAGCGGGCGTGCACCGTCGCGACGAGCACCGTGCGGGAGCGGCCGAGACCCCCATCGGCCCGCCCGCGGCGGTCGGTGTCGACGATCGTCGAGGCGTAGCGCCAGTCCGCGCGGACGAGTGGGAGGCGCACTGCGGCAGCGGCGATGCGGGAGAGGGCGACCTGCTGCGTCGCGAGCTCGGCCCAGTCGTGCGTCGAGGAGGCGAGGAGCGTCGCCCCAGCCGCGGCGAGCGCCCGTGCGCTCCCGGCATCCTGGACGTCCACCCCGAGGAGCACGCCGAGACGCGCGGACCGTCCGGCGAGCGGTCGCGCGGGCGCGTCCCGCGCGCGCTCGCCGAGGAACCACATCGGTCGCTGCTTCGGCTGAGGCTCGGTGAGCCTCCCGCTCGGGAGCGCCGCCAGCACGGCGCTCTCGGCGCGCGCAGGGTCGAAGAAGGGGACGACGACGACGGCCTTCGTCTCCGCTGCGAGCATCGCAAGCTCGCGTCGAACGCCCGCCTCCTCGTACGGGTCGACCCAGACGACGGCTTCAGGCCAGACGACGATCTCGGCGCCGCGCCCCGATGCCTTCCGAGCGAGCGCGCCGAGGTCCGCGACCACGTCGCTCGACGCGCGCGCGAGGTCTCTCCGCCCGGGGGCGAAGTAGCGGACGGGACCGTACTCCCACTCGCTCGTGTCGTAGCCCGGCTGCGCGGCGGCGACGACGACGGGCTCGCCGGCGGGCGTGCCGAGCCTCTCGGCCACGACCACCGTCGCCCCCAGCGCGACCGCGACGCTCACGGTCGCAGGGAGGGCGCTGCGCCGCCGGAGGACGAGGAGCGCAGCGCCGAATCCGACCGCGACCTGGAGCGCCGTCAGCACCCCGGGGCCTCCGACCGCTGCGAGGGCCGCCGCGGCGCTCGAGTGCTGGGAGACGTAGAGCCCGCCCCAGAGCCCGGCGGGGTCGTACCGTGCCCGCAGGAGGTCGAGCGCCGCCCAGGCGAGGGCAGGAACCCAGACCGCGACGAGACCGCTCCGCGCTGCGCCCGCAGGCCACGGCTGCGGGAAGCGGAGCGCGTAGAGGAGGGCACCCAGCGCCGGCACGTAGACGAGAGCGGCCGCGGCCATTGGCGAGTCGCCCACGAGCACGGGGAGCGGCGGCTCACCCCACTGGTTCTCGGCGATCCCGAACGGCAGCGCCGGAACGAGCTGGAGCTCGAGGTGGAGCGAGACGGCGAGGGGAACGACCGCCCGGGCGCCACGGGTCTCGGGCGCGCCGAGCGCGACGAGCGCCGCTGGCACGAGCGCGACCCACGCGAGCGCGCCGATGCCGACAGCGGGGGAGGCGATCCAGAGGAGGAGGGCGCTCGCAGCCGCCGCCGCGAGCACCTCGATCGGCCCCGCCCCTCGGCGGAGCGTTCCCCGGTGCGAGGGCTCGAGCGGGCTCACGTCCGAAGGAGGAGCGCGATGGGGCCATCCGCCTGCCGCAGGCTGCTCCGGTGCTGCCCGAGGAACGATGGCTGGCGGAGCGAGCGCACCGGCGTGGGGCCGGCCCGCTCAGCGCGACCGCACCTCGACCGACTCGAGGACGACACCCTGTGCTGCCTCTCCGGTGAGCTCCTTATCGAGGCGCGCATCCACCTGCGCGCCCTCGGCGAGCGTGCCCCGGGAGGCGTCCTCCCAGTGCGCGCGGAAGTGCTCGGGGGTGAAGTGCGAGAGCGCGCCGAGACGCACGCGGATCCGCGTCACGGCCTCCGCGCCCTCGGTCTCCGCGACCGCGAGCACCTTGCGCAGGAGGTCGTCCATGAGCGCGCGCTCGTGCATGTCAGCGCGCGAGCTCCGCAAGCGCCGCGTCCGCAAGCGCGTCGAGGGCAGCGGCGACCTCCGGGCTCATCTCCTCCCCCACCCCGAAGCGGGCGCCCTCGATCCCGAGGACGACGACCCGCGAGGGCGCGCGGCCGAGGGCCCGGCCGAGCTCGAGCGCGTCGGCGACCCCGAGGGCGTGCGTCGAGGCGAGCCGGAGGTCGCGCGGAAGCGGCCCGTCGCCGACGTCGATGCGGTGGACGGTGCCGAGCGGTGCCCCCGTCGAGATGGCGTCCACCACGACGACGGTGTCGAGGTCGGCCCACTCGTCGAGGAGACGCGTCGGCTCGTCGGCGCACTCGAGCACGCGCGCGCCGGCCGCCCGCAGCCGGGCGGCGACCTTCGGACCGACGGCGTCGTCGCCGCGGTAGGCGCTCCCGAGGCAGACGGCGCCCGCGCTCACTCGCGGATCACCTCGAGCTCGAGGAAGTGCGTCGCGCAGGAGATGCAGGGGTCGTAGTTGCGGATCGACTGCTCGCACACGCGGGTGAGCTCCTCATCGGAGAGGTGGAGCCGCGCGCGGACGACCGCCGCCAGGTCCTCCTCGATCGAGCGCTGGTTCTGGGCGGTCGGCGGGACGATCTTCGCGTCGAGGATGACGCCCTCGGCGTCCACCTCGTAGCGGTGCCAGCAGATCCCTCGCGGAGCCTCCGTGCAGCCGTGGCCGACGGGGACGCGCGGCTCGCAGGCGACCGCCGGCTCCGCCGGTGGCTCGTACGCTCCGATGATCCGAAGCGCCTCGTCGGCGGCGTACAGGATCTCGACGAGACGGACGAGGATGCTCTGGAAGGGGTTCCGGCAGACGGGTTCGAGACCTGCCTCCTCGGCGGCGGCCTTCGCCTCGCCCGAGAGCTCTCCGGAGTTGAGCGCGTACCTCGCGAGGGGGCCGACGAGGTACGAGCCGACGCCGAGGAGCGTCGAGTGGAGCGCGTTCGAGCGGGCGACGTGGTGCTCGCGGAAGTGCTCCTCGTACTCGGAGACGTCGATGTCGAGCCCCGTCGAGGCGACGATCCGGCCGCGCTCGATCGGGTACTCGCCCGGCTGTCGGAGCGCGACGAAGACGTAGTCCCGCTCGTAGTCGGGGAACTCGAGCGTCGCAGCGAAGCGGAGGAGCTCCCGCGCCGCCTCGCGCGCCCACTCGAGCTCGGGGACGAGCGCGCGCAGCTCCGACGGCGTCGGCGCCCGGTAGAAGCCGCCGACCTTGAAGTTGATCGGGTGCACCTCGCGGCCACCGATGACGCGCATGACCTCGTTCCCGACCTTCTTCAGCCGCAGC
>JAVQXS010000439.1:0-1730 GCA_033578065.1 Thermoleophilia bacterium | reverse complement strand
ACCCGTTCAGCCGCCCGACGCCGGTCCCGCCGTAGGCGAGCGAGTCGATGCGGAGCTCGAGCTCCTCTCCCGTCCGGACGGGCGCGGCCATGCGACCAGCCTAGCCCCTGGACGCTACGTGACGTCCTGGCGGGAGATGCGCAGGTGCCCGAGGAGCGCAAGCGCGACGACCCAGCCGGCTCCGACCGCGCCCGCGAGCCACATCGAGAGACCGGGCTCGGTGCCGCCGAAGGCGGAGAGCGCCCGTCCGGGGAGGAGCTTGCCGACCGCTTCGAGCCCGACGAGGCCGAGAAGTACCGTCAGGAGCGCCTCGCCGACCAGCACCCAGAGGATCGCCCCCACGAGCGCCGCCGCCTGGCTGAGCACGACCGCGCCGACGGCCACGCCCAGCGCGCCCCAGAGCGTCGTCGCGGCGACGACGCGGCCCGCGTACGCGACCGTGTCGCCGCTCAGCTCGAAGGACGATCCCTCGACGAGGAGCCACGGCACGGCGACAGCGAGCGCCACCGCGAGCCCGAGCACGGCGAGGACGGGCGCGACGACGAGGATGCTGAGCTCCTTGGCGACGAGGACGCGGCCCCGGCGCGGCGTCGCGAGGAACGTGCGCGTGTCGTCCCGTGCCGCCACTCGCCCGTGACGGAGACGATGCCGACGACGAACGCGATGACGGTCGTGAAGAGGGTCGCCGAGACGATCTCTCGCGACAGCTCGGTCGTCGCGAGGGAGGGCTCCTCGGCCGCGCCGACGATGGCGGCTGCGGCGATGCCGGCGAGGACAGCGACCGCGAGCGCGTACCCGATCGACGCTCGCGTCGTGCGGATCTTCACGAGCTCGGCGGCGACGAGCGCCCTCATGGCTCGGCTCGCGGCTCCGCTCCGACGGCGGTCAGCTCGAGGAAGACCTCCTCGAGCGTCGCCCGGTCGGCGGTCAGCTCGTGGAGGACAATGCCGTTCGCCGCCGCCACCTCCCCGACGTGCTCGGGCGGCGCCGAGATCGCGAGCCGGCCGTCGTCGAGCGTCCGGATCCCAGCCCCCTCGAGCAACGCCGCGAGGCGCGCGGCGTCGGGCGAGCGGACGAGCGTCGACCCCGCCGCCATCGCCTCCACCTCCGCCATCGTCGCCTGACGAACGAGCCGGCCACGATGGATGATGACCACGTGGTCGACCGTCTGGGCGACCTCTGCGAGGACGTGGCTCGACACGAGCACCGTCCGGCCCTCCGCGGCGAGCGAGCGGAGCAGGTCTCGGAGCCACCTGATCCCCTGCGGGTCGAGGCCGTTGGCGGGCTCGTCGAGCACGAGCACCTCGGGGTCGCCGAGGAGGGCAGCGGCGAGGCCGAGCCGCTGGCGCATGCCGAGCGAGTAGCCCTTGGCGCGCCGACGCGCCGCGCCCGCGAGCTCGACCAGCTCGAGCGTCTCGTCGACACGCGAGCGCGGGATCCCCGCCGCCGTCGCGAGCATGCGCAGGTGGTCCCGACCCGAGCGTCCCGGATGCGCATCGAACGTCTCGAGGACGGCTCCGACGCGGTGCAGCGGCCGTTCGAGCTCCCGGTACGGCAGCCCCAGCACGCGCGTCGCACCGGCGTCCGGGCGCACGAGCCCGAGGATCGTCCGCAGCGTCGTCGACTTCCCGGCCCCGTTTAGACCAACAATCCCCAACGATTCACCGCGAGCGACCCGAAACGATATTTCACGCAGCACCCAGCGCAAATCACGATCACCGACATGGCGC
>JAVQXS010000006.1:0-15564 GCA_033578065.1 Thermoleophilia bacterium | reverse complement strand
CGCGCGATTCGAGACGTAAAGGACGAGCTCAGGATCAACGTCGAGCTCTCCTCCCCCCTCGACTTCATCCCCGTGCCCCAGGTTGGGAGGAGCGCAGCGCTCGCGAAGGCCGAGCGGGGTCACGCGCACGACCTCGAGGACATCGCCGCGATGATCGAGCGCGACCTGATCGACTCTCGCGAGGTGCGGACGGCCTTCGAGCGGATCGAGCCCGAACTCTACCGCTGTCCGGCCATCGATCCTCCTGCCTTCCGCCGCAGAGTCGAGCACCTCTTCCCGGAAGTGACGTCGCCGCGCCTCGACCGGTAGCCGGCACACGAACAGCACCGGAGCGACCTCTCCCTCTTCGCGCCCGCAGAGAAGGTCTCAGTCGAGCGGGCTCCGCCAGCGGAGACCCTCGAACCGAGCGTAGTCGCGGTCCGTCGTCACCCACTCGCAGCCCGACTCGATCGCGAGCGCGGCGAGGTAGGCATCGGCGACGAGGTTGCCGCGCACCCGCGACGAGCGGCACAGCCGCTCGAAGATTCCCCAGTGGCGAGGGCCCGGCTCGAGGGGAACGCGATTCGGCTGCTCGCGCAGCGACGACACGACAGCCAGCGCGTCGTCAAGCGGCGTCGGGCTGTTGAAGACGCGCGGGTGCGTGACGACCCTGAGGAAGCCGCTGAGGACGAGATCGGCGAGGCCGAACGCAGCGTCCGCGTTCACGAGCTCCTCGAGCCAGCTCCGGCAGGCCGCATGCTCCGGCAGCTCGGAGCGATGCGCGTAGACGAGGACGTTGACGTCAGGGGCGAGCACCAGGCTCGTCCATGACGTCGAGCAGCGAGGCCGTGTCATCGAGATCCACGCCGGGCCGCAAGCCGTCGCCGTGGAACGTGTGCATCGTGAAGCGCTCGCCCCGCTCGGCGTCCGCGGGTGCGAGCGCGCGTCGGAGCGCATCCTCGATCACGGCGGTCAGCGTCGTGCCGCGCTCGACGGCGGCGCGCTTCGCACGCGTCAAGAGCTCGTCGTCGAGGCGGATCGTCGTCCGCATGCATCTCGATGTATCAATTATGCATCGATATGTCAACCTCTGCGGGAGTCGGTCGCGATCGCGAGTCGTGGTGCCTCGAGGTCGAGGTCGCAAACCAGGGCGAGACGAGCGAGGAGGCGCTCGAGAACCTCCGGGAAGCACTCGAGCTGTACTTCGAGGACACGCCGCTGCCCGAGGGGATCGAAGCGCCGACGATCGCGACGATCGAGATCGCCGCTTGAGCCCCGCGCTCCCGGTTGTCTCGGGAGCGGCCGCGGCTCGAGCGCTCGAGCGAGCCGGGTTCCAACGGGTGAGCCAGCGTGGCAGCCGTCTGATGTAGGTTCGCCACCCCGACGGGAGGACCGTGATCGTCCCGCTGCACCGCGAGCTCGCACGCGGGACCTTGGCGTCGATGCTGCGCCAGGCGGGCCTCACCGCGGACGAGTTCCTCGAGCTGCTCTGACCTACGCCTCGGCGAGCGCTGTGAGCTCGCGCCGCAGCTCCTTGATCTCGTCGCGGAGCTTGGCGGCGTACTCGAAGCGGAGCTCCTCGGCGGCGAGGAACATCTCCTCCTCGAGCGTGACGACGAGCTTCTCCAGCTCCTCCCGGGTCATCCCCTCCACCTCCGCCTTGCCGCGGCGGCGGCGCAAGGAGGGGACGTGCGGCGACTCGAGGGCGAGGAGCTCCGAGATGTCGGAGACCCCCTTCTGGATCGTCTCCGGCGTGATCCCGTGCTCGGCGTTGTAGGCGAGCTGGTAGGCGCGGCGGCGCTCGGTCTCCGCCATCGCCTCGCGGATCGCCTCCGTCACCTTGTCCGCGTACAGGAGAACCTTCCCGTTGACGTTGCGGGCGGCGCGGCCGATCGTCTGGATGAGCGAGGTGCGGCCCCTGAGGAAGCCCTCCTTGTCGGCGTCGAGGACGCAGACGAGCGAGACCTCGGGCAGGTCGAGGCCCTCGCGGAGGAGGTTCACCCCGACGAGGACGTCGAACTCCCCGAGGCGGAGCTCGCGGATGATGGCGATCCGCTCGAGGGTGTCGATCTCCGAGTGGAGGTAGCGAGCGCGCACGCCTGCCTCGAGCAGGTAGTCGGTCAGGTCCTCGGCCATCTTCTTCGTGAGCGTCGTGACGAGGACGCGCTCGCCCGCCTCCTCGCGGCGGCGGATCTCGTTCAGGAGGTCGTCGATCTGGTTGCGGGTCGGGCGGAGCTCGACCTCCGGGTCGACGATCCCGGTCGGGCGGACGAGCTGCTCGGCGACGACGGCCGAGCGCGAGAGCTCGAAGGGGCCGGGCGTGGCGGAGACGAAGACGATCTGCGGCACCTTCGCGAGGAACTCGTCGAAGCGGAGCGGCCGGTTGTCGAGCGCCGAGGGCAGGCGGAAGCCGTAGTCGACGAGCGTCTGCTTGCGCGAGCGGTCGCCCTCGTACATGCCGCCGAGCTGGGGCACCGTCTGGTGCGACTCGTCGATGAAGCAGACGAAGTCGTCGGGGAAGTAGTCGAGGAGGGTGAACGGATGGGAGCCAGGAGGGCGACCCTCGAGGACGCGCGAGTAGTTCTCGATCCCCGGGCAGAAGCCGAGCTCGCGCAGCAGCTCGAGGTCGTACTCCGTCCGCTGCCGGAGCCGGTGCGCCTCGAGCATCCGCCCCTCCGCCTCGAAGCGCGCCACCTGCTCCTCGAGCTCGGCGCGGAGCTCGTCGATCGCCCGCTCGATCGTCGGCCGCGACGTGACGTACTCCGTCGCCGGCCAGACGACGAGGTTGTCGAGGCGCGCGTACACCTCGCCGGTGAGCGGGTCGAAGTGGGTGATCTGCTCGACCTCGTCGCCGAAGAAGGAGATGCGGTAGGCGGTCTCGAGGTTCGCCGGCTGGAGCTCGAGGACGTCACCCTTCACCCGGAAGCGGCCGCGACCGAGCACGGCGTCGTTGCGGACGTACTGGCTCTCGATGAGCTTGCGCAGCACCTCGTCGCGGTCGTGCTCGACCCCCACCTCGAGCACGAGCACGCGCTCCCGCCACTCCTCCGGCGAGCCGATGCCGTAGATGCAGGAGACGGAGGCGACGACGACGACGTCGCGCCGGGTGAGGAGCGAGGAGGTCGCCGACAGCCGGAGCCGCGCGATGTCGTCGTTCTGCGAGGAGTCCTTCTCGATGTAGAGGTCGGCCTGCGGGATGTACGCCTCGGGCTGGTAGTAGTCGTAGTAGGAGACGAAGTACTCGACCGCGTTGTCCGGGAAGAGCTCCCGGAACTCGTTGCAGAGCTGCGCGGCGAGCGTCTTGTTGTGCGCGATGACGAGCGCAGGGCGCTGGAGGCGCTCGATGATCCAGGCCATCGTCGCCGTCTTGCCCGTACCGGTCGCGCCGAGGAGCGTCTGGAAGCGGTTGCCGGCAACGACCGACGCGGCGATCTCCTCGATCGCGCGTGGCTGGTCGCCGGTCGGCGTGTAGAGGTCGCTCGTCCGGAGCTGGCGCACGGAGCCAGCGTAGCCTCAGGTGAGCACGAGGTTCGTGCGCAGATCTCGGCGCCGCGGCAGACCTGAGAGGCGGGACGCGACGGCGACCTGGCGAGCGCCGAGGGCAGACAGTCGGGCCGGTTGCGCCCCCGCCCCATGCCGGCGCGTCCCTCTCGATCTCGGCGAGCGCAGGAGGTCGCGGCCGCGATCAGGTCGGTCGAGCTGTCCCCAGCCCGAGCTTTCCGCGGTACGCCTTCGCGTACGCGCGCCGCGCGTCGACCACCGCGTCGAGGTACGCGCGCGTCTGCGGGAAGCGGATCGTTCCCCCGCGGCGGAGCCACTCGTCGACGTTGCCCTGGCCCGCGTGGTAGGCGGCGAGCGCGAGCCGCAGGTCGCCGTAGCGGTCGCGCAGGTGGTCGAGGTACCACGCCCCGTAGCGCACGTTGATCTCCGGGTCGAGGAGGTCGGAGACAGCGAAGCGGTCTCCCCCGGTCCGAAGCGCGATGCCCTTCGCGGTCTCGGGGAGGAGCTGCATGAGGCCCACGGCGCCCGCTTCCGAGCGGGCCGACGGGTCGAAGCGGCTCTCCGCGTAGATGACCGCCGCAAGGAGTGCGGGGTCGAGGTCGTAGGTGCGCGCGTGCCCGCGGATGATGTGCGCGTAGGCGAGCGGGTAGCGGACGCGCAGGTAGAAGCTCGGCTCGGAGGTCACAACCCAGGCGCCGACGCCGGCGAGCGCGAGGAGCGCGGCGGCAGCGAGGGTCAGAAGGCGCACGGCACGAGGACGAAGAGGACTACGCGTCCGCTCGTCGCGCGGTCGGTTCGGCGGATGCGCGCTCGCGGGTGAGCGTCTCCATGACCTCCCGTACCCAGGCGTCGAGCTCCTCGGGCGTGCCCGTGTTCACGTACACGAAGTCGGCCCACGTCGCCTTCTGGCAATCGGGGATGAGCCGCGACTCGCGGTCGTCCCGCCGCCCCCCGCGACGGGCCTCGCGGAGCTTCGCGGGCGCGGTGATGAGGACGACCTTGTCGAAGCGCTCCTCGGCGCCGACCTCGTAGAGCAGCGGGACCTCCGTCACGCACACTCGGGGTGGGCTGGGGAGCTCCGCGAGCTGCTCCCGCCAGGCGAGGTACTCCCGAGAGACGAGCGGGTGGAGGAGCCGCTCGAGGAAGTCGAGCGCGTCGCGGTCGCGGAAGACGATCCGCGCAATTCGCTCGCGGTCGGGGAGGCCGTCCTCGCCGAGGATCCCCTCGCCGAGGCGCGCGACGAGCGCCTCCTTCACCGCGGGATCGTTCGCGAGCAGGTGGTGGACGATCTCGTCGCTCGAGACGGTCGCGGCTCCGTGGCGGCGGAAGGCGGCGAGGGCAGTCGACTTCCCGGCACCGATCGCCCCCGTGATGGCGACGGCGAGCGGACGGCGCACGCTCGCGGCGGCGCTACTCGACGTCGTCCGCGGGGGCCTCGACGAGCTCGCCACCGACGCGCTCGGACGTCCCCGCTGCGGCAGCCTCGGCGAGCACCGCCTCGGCGAGCGCCTCGAGCTCGGCCTCCGTCGGCTCCGAGGCCTCCGGAGGCGGCGACTCCGCCTCGGGCGGAGGCCCAGCCGAGGGGAACGCCTCCTCGGAGAGCTGGAGCTCCGGCGTCACGTGCACCGACGCCCCTCCGTCCGCGCGTGGCACGGGCCGATCGCTCTCCGACACGCGCTTGAGCGAGAGCGAGAGCCGGCGCCGCTCGGCGTCGATCTCGAGGATGCGGACGTTGACGGGCTGCCCCTGGGCGACGATCTCGCGCGGGTTCTCGACGTGGTGAGGGGCGAGCTCGGAGATGTGCACGAGCCCCTCGACGCCGGGGAGGATCTCGACGAAGGCGCCGAAGGTCACGACCTTCGCCACGCGCCCCTCGACGACATCGCCCTCTCGGTAGTGGTCGAGGACCTGCTGCCACGGGTCGGTCTGCGTCTGCTTCAGCCCGAGCGAGATGCGCTGCCGCTCGCGGTCGATGTCGAGCACCTTCACCTTCACCCGCTGCCCGATCTCGAGGATCTCGGAGGGGTGGTTCACGTGCGTCCACGAAAGCTCGGAGATGTGGATGAGCCCGTCCATCCCGTCGAGGTCGACGAAGGCGCCGAAGTCGACGATGTTCGAGATCTGACCCTCGACGACGTCTCCCGGGCTCAGCCGATCGAGGATCGCCTGGCGCATCTCCTTGCGCTCGTCCTCGAGGACGGCGCGGCGCGAGAGGACGACGTTGTTGCGCGAGCGGTTGAGCTCGATCACCTTGCAGCGGAGCTCGCGCCCGAGGAACTCGTCGAGGTCCTGGACGCGGCGGATGTCGACGAGGGACGCGGGCAGGAAGCCGCGCACGCCGAGATCGAGGATGAGACCTCCCTTCACGACCTCGATCACCTTGCCCTCGACGGGCTCGCCGGACTCGGCAGCCGCCTCGATCCGCTTCCAGGCAAGCTCGAAGCGGGCACGCTTCTTCGAGAGGATGAGCCGTCCGTCGGCGTCCTCCTTCGTGAGCACGAGCGCGTCCACCTCGTCTCCGACCGACACCTCGTCCTCCGGGTTCACGGAACGGCGGATCGAGAGCTCGGAGACGGGGATGACGCCCTCCGACTTGTAGCCGATGTCGACGAGCACCTCGTCCTTATCCACGCGCACGACCGTGCCGTGCACGACGTCTCCCTCCTTGATCTCGGGGATCGACGCGTCGTAGTCGGGAACGAGCTCGCCGTCCGGGCCGGCGATCCAGACGCCCTCCTCTGCGGCCAGCGGCTTCTCGACGGTGTCGTTCGCCATCGGAGCGCGGAGTATAGCCACGTTTCACACGCGTTCCCTCACGCGCCACGCGACGCCCGCAAGCCCACCCTTCGCCGCCTCCCGCCCGGGAGGGAGGCAGCCGAGCTCCTTCGGATCGATCGCGCCATGTAGATGACCGATCGAGCCCGCCTCAGCGGGCGATGCCCGCGCAGCGGTCGCAGAGCGGGAACCAGGGAGCGCAGGCCCGCCCGCAGGAGCGGCAGCGGCCGATCGTCGGCGAGGCGACCTCGACGCGCAGGCGAGCGACGACGCGCTCGGCTGCCGCTTCCTCGAGCGCCGCCGCGCGCTCGATCGTGACCCCACCGACGCCCGGGTACTGGAGCGCGAACCAGCGGAGCACGCTCGCCTCCCGCCCCGCCTGCTCTGCCTCCTCGAGCGAGGCGTCGCGGAGCCGTGTCGGGTCGAGGAGGAAGGTGAGGTGCGGGCGCGCGACCCGGTCGCCCGCGAGCGCGAGCGCGAGCGTCGCGAGGAGGTCGAGGGTGTCCTCATCGACCGGTGCGTTCACGAGCGCCCACGTGTCCTCGAGCGAGAGCCGGCGCCCGCGCTCGCGGAGCCTCCGCTCGACGGCGTGGAGCCGCTGCCGGAGAGGGTGCAGCGACTCGACCGCGAGCCAGCTCTCGCACGCCCACGCCCGGGTGGCGACGCGGTGCCACGCCTCGAGCGCCGCGTCGAGGTCGCGCGGGTCGCCGATGCCGAGATCCTCGAGACGTGGACGGATCCGCGCCTCGTCGACGATCCGGTAGCCGCGGAGGTCGTCCTCGAGCACGACGTGCGGCTCGAGCGCGGACTCGACGAGCGAGGGATCGGGAGCTCCCCAGCCGAGACCGGCGAGCACGCCCACGTACCCGCGCTCGACGAGGCCGTAGCGTCCCGCGCGCCCGGCGATCTGCGCGAGCTCCCAGGGGAGGAGCGCACGTCGCCGCTCCCCGTCGAACTTCGTCGTCTCCGCGAAGAGGAGGGTCTCGCAGGGGAGGTTCACCCCGTGCCCGAGGACGTCTGTGGCCACGCACACGTCCGCGGCCCCCGAGAGGAAGCGCTCGATCTCCTCGCGCCGGGAGGCGAGCGGCATCGCCCCGTAGAGGACCGCGACACGTCCCGGGTGGAGCCGGTTCACCTCGCCCGCGAGCGCGAGCACGGCGCGGCGGCTGAAGGCGACGACGACGGTGCCCTTCGTGAGCGAGCGCAGCGACCGCTCGCCGATCCACTCGAGCGGGAGCTTCCGCTCGAAGACGCGCAGCTCGACCTCGGGGAACGCCCGCCGGACGAGCGGGAGCGCGTCGAGCGCCCCGAGGAGCCGGATCTCGCGGTACTCCCCCGCGAGCATGAGCCGCGTCCACGCCGACCCCCGCTCCTCGTCGTCCGCCCACTGCACCTCGTCGAGGACGAGGAGCTCCCCCCGGAGCGGCGCCATCTCGACCGTGCAGCAGAGGATGGGAGCGCGCTCGTTGATCCGCTCCTCTCCCGTGACGAGACCCACCCGCTCGTGGCCGAGGCGGGCACCGAGACGGCGGTGCGCTTCCTGCGCGAGCATGCGCAGCGGGCCCGCGTACACGCCCGCACCGGCCGCGACGAGCTCCTCGAGGGCCGCGTGCGTCTTCCCCGAGTTCGTCGGGCCGAGGTGCGCGACGACGCGCTCGGGCGCCGTCGCGCGGGTCGGCAGGGTGACCGCGATCGCGCGCTCGGCGGCGCGGAGAGAGCGCTCAGGCCGACGCCGGCCCGCCCGCTCCGACCGGCTGGGGCGCTTCTGCCTCCCCCGTGACGCTCTCCGCCGCTCCACGGCGGCACGGTATCGGCGAGGGTCGGAGCGACGTCGGCGGGACGCCTCAGACCCGGAGGAAGCGACGGATCGTGACTGCCGAGCCGAGGGCGCCGATGGCGAGCCCGATCGCGACGAGGATCGCCGCCGTGTACCCGAAGGCGAGCGCGCGCACGTCGGGGTCGTCCTGGATGTTGCCGAGGACGCGCGGGATGGCGACGTTGCGGCCGAGGAAGAGGAGGACGACGGCCGCGAGCGAGCCGGCGAGACCGGTGAGGAGGCCCTCGAGCATGAACGGCCCGCGCACGAACCAGTTCGTCGCCCCGACGAGCTTCATGACCTCGATCTCGCGCCGACGGGCGAAGATCGAGAGGCGGATGGTGTTCGCGATGAGGATGGTCGAGGCAGCGAGGAGGACGACGACGACGATGAGGAAGACGACCTGGATCGCGCGCGCGATCGCGAGGATCCGCCTCGACACCTCCTTGCCGTGGCGCACCTGATCGACCGCGGCGAGGCCCGCGCTCTGCACGGAGCGCGCGATGTCCTCGGTGTCCTCGCCCCGCACGGGCACGACCTCGAATGAGGCGGGGAGCGGGTTCGAGGCGAGGTTCGCGGTGAGCTCAGGCGCCTTCTTGCGCATGATCGCGAGGGCCTGCGCCTTGGAGACGAAGGTGATCCCGCCCTCCTTCACGCGCGCGTCGGACTCGAGGTGGACGCGGACGGCGTTCACCTGCTTCGCGGTCGCCTCGTCCTTCAGGTAGACGTGCACCGCGAGCTCGCGCTTCTTGTCCTCCGACCAGGAGACGAGCCACGTGCCGAGGCCGATGAAGACGCCGACGAGGAACATCCCGATGAGCACGGAGAGCGCCGAGGCGACGGTGGTGGAGAGGTTCGCCGCGATCGAGCGGAGCGCCTCGGAGAAGAGGAGTCGGACGCGCACTCAGGCCTCCGCGTAGCCGCCGCGCCGCTCGTCGCGCACGAGGCGCCCGTCCTCGAGCGCGATCACGCGCTTGCGCATCTTGTCCACGAGCTCGCGGTCGTGCGTCACCATGAGTACCGTCGTCCCGGTGCGGTTGATGCGGTAGAGGAGCTGCATGATCCCGACCGAGGTGTCGGGATCGAGGTTCCCCGTCGGCTCGTCGCAGACGAGGAGGGGCGGGTGGTTGACGAAGGCGCGGGCGATGGAGACCCGCTGCTGCTCTCCTCCGGAGAGCTCGTGCGGGCGCGAGTTCATCTTGTTGGCGAGACCGACGAGGGTCAGAACCTCGGGCACCTTCTTGCGGATCTGCGCGCTCGACTCGCCCTGGACGCGGAGCGCGTAAGCGATGTTCTCGTACGCCGTCCGGTTGGGAAGGAGCTTGAAGTCCTGGAACACGCAGCCGAGGTTGCGGCGGAGGAGCGGCACCTTCGAGCGCTTGAGGCGCCCGAGGTCGCGACCGCCGACGATGATCCTCCCCGACGTCGGCTCGATCTCCTTGAGGAGGAGCCGGACGATCGTCGACTTGCCCGAGCCCGAGGCGCCGACGATGAAGACGAACTCCCCCTTCTCGATGACGAAGGAGACGCCGTCGAGCGCGACGACGCCGGGCTCGTAGACCTTCCCGACCTCCTCGAAGACGATCATCGCCGAGGAGGCGTGCGATCCGGCGGGCTGCTCCGGCGTGCTGATCGTCTGCTCCTCGTGCTCGGCGATCGCGGTCATCGTCGCGTGTGCCTGTCTCCCGTCAGCGACGCCCTGCCACGTGGGAGCCCCTCGACGGGTCGTGCTCGAGATTCGCGCGAGTCTAGCGGAGACGGAGGCGCCTCTCGTCGTGCGTCGCGTCACGTGGCCTTCCCCGCCGACCGAGCGAGGAGGTAGGCACGGACGAAGGCGTCGATCTCCCCGTCGAGCACCGCCTGCGCGTTTCCGACCTCGACGTCGGTCCGGTGATCCTTCACGAGCTGGTAGGGGTGGAGCACGTAGGAACGGATTTGACTCCCGAAGCCGATGTCCTGCGCCTCCCCGCGCTCCTTCGCGAGCTCCGCCTCGCGACGCTCCTCCTCGAGCTCGGTGAGCTTCGACTTGAGGAGGCGCAGCGCGGTCTGCTTGTTCGCGCTCTGCGAGCGCTCGTTCTGGCACTGGACGACGATCCCCGTCGGGAGGTGGGTGATACGGACCGCGGAGTCCGTCTTGTTCACGTGCTGGCCCCCGGCGCCGCTCGCACGGTACGTGTCGATGCGGAGGTCGTCGTCGTCGATCTCGACGGGCGCGTCCTCGGGGAGGAGCGGCGCGACGACGACCTGCGCGAAGGCCGTGTGGCGCCGGTGGGCCGCATCGAAGGGCGAGAGGCGCACGAGGCGATGCACGCCGCGCTCAGCCTTGAGCGTCCCGTACGCGTTCTCGCCCCGCACGGCGAGCGCCGCCGACTTGATGCCGGCCTCCTCGCCGGGGCTCACCTCGAGGAGCTCCGTCTCGAAGCCGCGGTCCGCCGCCCAGCGCTGGTACATGCGGAGGAGCATCTCGGCCCAGTCCTGCGCATCGGTGCCGCCGGTCCCGGCGTGGATCTCAAGCAGCGCGTCCCCCTGGTCGTACTCCCCGGTGAAGAGCGCCTCCTCCTCCATCCGCACGAGCTCACGCTCGATCGCAGTCACGATCTGCGCAAGCTCGTCCGTGTCCTCACCGAGCGCGAGCAGCTCCCGAGCGTCCTCGACCTCGCGCACGAGCCGCTCGTAGCGCTCGAGCTTCCGGCTCGCGCGCGCGTGCTCGGTCGAGAGCGCCTGTGCCCGTGCCTGATCCTCCCAGAAGCCCGGCCTCCCCATCTCCTCCTCGAGCTCGCGGCGACGGGCGCTCAGCCGCGCGGGGTCAAAGGTAATCACGGACCCAGGCGAGCCGGGCCCCGATCTCCTCTAGGCGCTGCTCGAGCGTGAGCGTCGTCTCGGCCACGCGCGAGAGCGTAGCGGAGGCTGGCTCGCGATCACGGCGAGCGCACGCGACGGCCGCGACACCTCACCGCGACCCCCAGGAGCGCACCGCATCACGGACGAGCAGGCACCCCGCGAGCCAGGCGAGCCCGAGGCACCAGCCGGCGAGGACGTCGCTCACGTAGTGGACGCCGAGCGCGACGCGCGAGACCCCGATCCCCGCTCCGGCGGCGACGACGAGGATCCAGAGCGCCACGCGGGCGCGTCGACTCGCGAGCCGATCGGACACGATCACCGCGATCGCGCCGAGAGCGGCCGCGCCCGCGGCTGCATGCCCGGACGGGAAGGACGCGGACGCCGGGAGGGGCACGGCGGAGCCGAGAGCGGGACGCGGGCGGTCGAAGGCGTCCTTGAGCAGCGCGACCACGACCTGCGGGCCGACGAAGGCGAGGCAGAGGAGGCCGAGGTCGAGCCACGCCCGTCGCCGCACGAGCGCTGCGACCGCTGCGAGCCCGAGCGCCGTGAGCCCGATCCAGCCTCCGAGCCACGAGAACGGCCGTGCCGCCCACTCGAGCACGGCGGGAAGCGACGCGGCCACCCACCTCGCCGTCTCGCGGTCGACGGTCGAGAGCGGCTCGTGCTCGTAGCCGACCGCGAGGAGGGCGACGGCAGCGAGACCGGCGCCGAGGAGCGCCCCGAGCGTCCTCGGGCTCATGGCCTGGATGGGGTGGAGCGAGAGCGCTCCAGCTGTCCAGGTGCTCGGCTCGAGCGGGGCCGCTCGGCGGCGAGCGTCAAGCGCCGTGGCAGCGCTTGAACTTCTTGCCCGACCCGCACCAGCAGGGATCGTTGCGCCCGATGTCCTTGTGCTCGTTGATCGCCTGCTTGTGGACGGGCGGGGCCCCAGGCGGAGCGGCGACGGGCGGCGCCGCGAGCGCCGTCGCCGTGCCGCCGGCGGCGGCGATCGCCTCGGCGCCCACGACGGACTCGTGCTCGTAGGAGAGCGCGCCCGTCGGCGCTCGCACCGGCTCGAGCCCGGCCGCCTCGACGGTGACGGCGACGTGGAAGAGCGTGTACACGACCTCCTCCCGGATCGCGCGCGAGAGCTCCTCGAAGAGCGCGTGGCCCTCGGCCCGGTACTCGACAAGGGGATCCTTCTGCGCGAACGCCCGCAGGTGCACGCCCTCGCGGAGGTAGTCCATCGTCTCGAGGTGCTCGCGCCAGCGGCGGTCGACCGTCTGGAGGATGACGTACCGCTCGACCTCCCGCGCGAGCTCGTGCCCGAGCGCCTGCTCCCGCTCGGCGTACGTCTCGAGCGCGTCCTCGACGAACTCCTCGATGAGCGCCTCCCGATCCTCGACGTCGACCTCCTCCTCGAGCTCCTCGACCGTGATGTCCGTCCCGTAGAGGGCCTGCATCTGCGAGACGAGGCCGGCGAGGTCCCAGTCCTCGGGGAACTCTGCCTCCGTCGCCTGCCCCACCGCGCGCTCCACCGTCTCCCGGATCCAGTCGCGCACCTCCTCCGAGAGGTCCTCCCCCTCGAGCACGCGCCGCCGCTGCTCGTAGATGACCATGCGCTGCGTGTTGAGGACGTCGTCGTAGCGGAGGACGTTCTTCCGCGCGACGAAGTTCTGCTCCTCGACCTTCTTCTGCGCGCTCTCGATCTGGCTCGAGAGGACCTTCGCCTCCATCGGCTGGTCGTCCGGGATCTTGAAGCGGTTCATGATGTTGTAGATCCGGTCGCCCGCGAAGAGGCGCACGAGGTCGTCCTGCCCGGAGAGGTAGAAGCGCGACTCGCCGGGGTCCCCCTGGCGGCCCGAGCGCCCCCGGAGCTGGTTGTCGATGCGGCGCGCCTCGTGCCGCTCGGTGCCGAGGACGTAGAGGCCCCCGAGCTCGCGCACGCCCTCGCCGAGCTTGATGTCGACGCCGCGTCCGGCCATGTTGGTCGCGATCGTCACCGCCCCGCGCTCCCCGGCGTGCTTGATGATCTCGCCTTCCCGCTCGTGCTCCTTCGCGTTCAGGACGTTGTGGGGGATGCCGCGGCGCTTGAGGAGCTCCGAGAGGTACTCCGAGGTCTCGACCGAGATCGTGCCCACGAGGACGGGCTGACCGCGCTCGTGGCGAGCGACGATGTCCTCGACGACCGCCTTGAACTTCGCCTCCTTCGTCTTGAAGATGAGGTCGTTCCGGTCGATGCGGATGACCGGCTCGTTCGTCGGGATCTCGACGACGTGGAGGCCGTAGATCTCGACGAACTCCTTCTCCTCCGTCTTCGCCGTGCCCGTCATCCCGGCGAGCTTCTCGTAGAGCCGGAAGTAGTTCTGGAGCGTGATCGTGGCGAGGGTGACGTTCTCCTCGCGGATCCGCACGCCCTCCTTCGCCTCGATCGCCTGGTGGAGGCCCTCGCTCCAGCGGCGACCCTCCATGATGCGGCCGGTGAACTCGTCGACGATCTTCACCTCGCCGTCCTGGACGACGTAGTCGACGTCGCGCTTGTAGAGCGACTGCGCTTTGAGGGCCTGGATGAGGTGGTTGACGAGGAGGACGTTGCGCGGGTCGTAGAGGTCATCGATGCCGAGCGCGCGCTCGACCTTGTCGATCGCGGACTGGGCGGGAGAGACGGTCTTGAACTTCTCGTCGTACGTGTAGTCCGCGCCCGACATCTCCGTCTCGTCCATCCCCTTCGCGGCCTTCATGTCGCGGGGGACACCGACGAGCTCCTTCGCGATGCGAGCGAACTGGTAGTACGTCGCCGCCGCCGTCTCCGGCTCGCCGGAGATGATGAGCGGCGTCCGCGCCTCGTCGATGAGGATGGAGTCGACCTCGTCGACGATCGCGTACGCATGACCGCGCTGCACGACGCCGTCGAGCGTGACCGCCATGTTGTCGCGGAGGTAGTCGAACCCGAACTCCGAGTTCGTGCCGTACGTCACGTCGCACGCGTACGCCGCCCGCCGCTCCGCGAAGGGCATGAGGTTCTGGATGTAGCCGACGCTCACGCCAAGCGCCTCGTAGACCGGCCGCGTCCACTCGGCATCGCGCTTCGCGAGGTAGTCGTTCACGGTCACGAGGTGGACGTTCCGCCCGGTGAGTGCGTTCAGGTAGAGGGGCTGCACGGCGACGAACGTCTTCCCCTCGCCGGTCTTCATCTCCGCGATGTCGCCCTCGTGGAGGACGATCCCGCCCATGAGCTGGACGTCGAAGAGGCGCACGCCGAGCGTGCGCTTGAACGCCTCGCGCACGGCCGCGAAGGCCTCGAAGAGGAGGTCGTCGAGCGGCTCCCCGTTCTCGAGCCTGAGCTTGAATTCAGCCGTCTTCGCGCGAAGCTCGGCGTCCGAGAGCCCCTCGAAGGCCGGCTCGAGGGTGCCGATGTACTCGGCCTGGCCGCGCAGACGCTTCAGTCGGCGGCCCTCGCCGACACGGAGGACGCGCTCGAGTACTCCGTAGGACTGGGTCGGCACGCGACAAGGGTAGCGGCTCCGCTCGGCTGCGCCCCGACCGCGACCGCGGCGCGGCGTCCCTCCTAGAGAGGCTCGACCTCGACCTCGTAGAGCGCCCCCTCGAGGCGACGCGCGCGGACGACGTACTCGGGAGCTCGCGCCTCCCCCAGGCGCTCGAGCTCGGGGAGGGGCGGAGCCGTCGGACGCCCGTCGACCCGGACGCTCATGCCGTCGGCGCGTCGGACGACCTCGATCTCGTCCCCTCCCGGATCCTCGCCGAGCTCGACGACCACGATCGCCACGGCCCCGACCGTCCACAGCTCGGGCTTGCGGACGCCAAACGCGCGGTACGGCGGCCCGATCGCTCCTCGAAGGGCGGACACCAGTGGCTCGACGTCGATCGAGGAGCCCTCCTCCCGGAGGACGCGTCCGTCCGCGAGCGCGACGAACGCGACCTCGTCGCCCAGCTGTCCGGGAGCCTCTACCGCCACCACCGCATCCCACTCGCGGCTCCGTGCGATCCCGGTGATGCCGGCGGCGAGCCAGTGGCGCGCCGGGTCGAGCGCGTGCGTCACGCAGCGCTCTCGCCGGGCTCTCCACCGGTCTCGGGAGTCCCGACGAGGTGCTGTCGACCCGCTCGCTGGACCCGCCGCCGCGGCTCGAGGACGCGCTTGTCGCGCTGGCGCTCGATCTGGCGCTCGAGCGTCTCGACGAGCCTGTCGATCGCCGCCTCGTACGTCGGGGCCGACTCGCGGCCGACGATGTTCGGGCCCTTCACGTAGATGATCGCCTCGGCGACATGGCCGTCGCGGATCGCGGGGTTCGACTCCTTCGAGAGGGTGAGCTCGACGAGGGTGCCCGGACGCAGGCGCCGCCCAAGCTTGCCGAGCCGCTTCTCGGCGTACGCGCGTACCGGCTCGCTGAGCGTGTCGTGTCGGGCCTTCACCTCGAGGCGCATCGGCTCTCCCTCCGTCGCTCGCTCCTGTGCGACGAGCGCGCAGCCGCTCCACTCTAGCGCACGGCCCGCGCGAAGGTCACCACCTCGACGCGTCGCGCCCCCGCAGCCCGGAGCGCCGCAGCGCACGCGTCCGCGGTCGCCCCCGACGTGTACACGTCGTCGACGAGACAGACGTCGGCAGGAGGGGAGCCGACGACGGCAACGCTCCCCCGCACGTTGCGACGACGCTCGCG
>JAVQXS010000438.1:0-1733 GCA_033578065.1 Thermoleophilia bacterium | reverse complement strand
CACTGCTGCCTCCCGTAGGAGTCTGGGCCGTGTCTCAGTCCCAGTGTGGCTGATCGTCCTCTCAGACCAGCTACGGATCGTCGCCTTGGTGAGCCGTTACCCCACCAACAAGCTAATCCGCCGCGGACCCATCCTCGGCCGGAGGCCGAAGCTACCTTTTCCCGCCAACCCGAGGGCCGGAGGGGCCATCCGGTATTAATCCGGGTTTCCCCGGGCTATCCCGGTGCCGAGGGCAGGTTATCCACGTGTTACTCACCCGTTCGCCGCTTTCCCCGGGGCCGAAGCCCCGGTTCTCGCTCGACTTGCATGTGTTAGGCGCGCCGCCAGCGTTCGTCCTGAGCCAGGATCAAACTCTCCGTGAAGAGACTCGTCCCGGGCGATCACGATCGCCCGGAAAGCCTTTCCGGTCGAGCTTGATGCTCGTCGTCTTCCCAAGGAAGACGGGTTCTGCCCCCCGAGAGCGTCGTACGGCACGCACCTCGAGGGGTCTCGACTGTCACGCTGTTGAGTTTTCAAAGACCGGGCCGCGCGGTCGGCGACGAAGAAGGCCTCGACTCACGTCAGAGGCCTTCGGAGACGGAGTGGAAGGATCGTTTCCGTTCGCTCGAAGGCGCTCCGATCGTCGAGTGACAGGCTTCTCGCGCCTCCCGTCCGGGCGGCAGAGGGATGGTAGCACACGCCCTCGCTTCGTCAACGCCCTCGGGAGGAGGGCGAGCGGTGCCCTCCCTGCCCCTCTCAGCCGACGAGCCGAACGAAGCGACGCCGTCCAGCCCGCAGCACCTTGCCGGTCACGAGCGCTCGGGGCACGTCGAGCTCGGAGACGCGGACGTCATCGAGGCGCACCGCTCCCTGGCCGATGAGGCGGCGCGCCTCGCTCGTCGACAGCCCGAACGCCGAGGCGACGACCGCGGGCAGGTGAACGAGGTCGCCTGCCGGGAGGGGCTGCTCTGGGAGGGCAGCTGGCGCCCGGCCCTCGCGGACGACGCGGGTGAAGTGCTCCTCTGCCGCTCGAGCCGCCTCGAGCCCGTGCCAGCGTCCGACGATCCGACGGGCGAGCTCGAGCTTCCACGCCATCGGCTCTCCTGGGGGTGACTCCTCCCCCACGAGGAGCTCCCACCACTGCGGAAGGGCCGCGTCGGGGATGGACATCGTCTTCCCGAACATCTCCTCCGGCGGCTCGGTGACGCCGATGTAGTTCCCGCGCGACTTCGACATCTTCTCCTCGCCGTCCGTCCCGACGAGGAGCGGGAAGGTGACGACGACCTGCGGCTCGAGCCCGTACGCCGGCATCACGTCACGCCCGGCTAGGAGGTTGAAGAGCTGGTCGGTGCCGCCGATCTCGACGTCCGCCCGAACCGCCACGGAGTCGTACGCCTGCATGAGCGGGTAGAGGAGCTCGGAGACCGAGATCGGCTCGCTCGCCTGGAGGCGCTTCGCGAAGTCGTCCCGCTCGAGCAGGCGGGCGACGGTCATCGTGCGCGCGAGTCGCACGACGTCGGCGTAGGAGAGCCCGGCGAGCCACTCGCTGTTGAAGCGGAGCTCCGTTCGCTCGCGGTCGAGCACGCGGTACGCCTGCTCCGCGAACTCCTTCGCGTTCGCGTCGAGCACCTCGTCGGGGAGCACCGGCCGCTCCTCGCTTCGGCCGGAGGGATCGCCGATGCGCGCCGTGTAGTCGCCGATGATGAGGACGACCGTATGCCCCTCCACCTGGAACGCGGCGAGACGGTCGAGGA
>JAVQXS010000437.1:0-1743 GCA_033578065.1 Thermoleophilia bacterium | reverse complement strand
TGGGTCGGGCGCTGGCGCGGAAGAACGCCGTCGTGGCGCTCGTGCGAGCGCTCGTGGCCGACCGGGGGTGGCGGGTGCTCGTCCCCCGCGTCGACGATCTCCGGGCGCGGACGAAGCTCCGCGGCAAGCCGAGCGAGGCCGAGCTCGCCGAGCTCCAGCGGGTGAAGGAGGAGCTGAAGGTGCTCGAGGCGGAGCTCGCGCAGGCCGAGGCCGAGCGCGAGGCGGCGCTCGCCCTCGTCCCCAACCCGCCGCACGAGTCCGCCCCCGACGGCGAGACGGAGGAGGACGCGGTCGAGCTCCGCCGCGTCGGGGAGCCGATCGTCACCGCGGAGCCGCGCGAGCACACCGAGATCGGCCGCTTCGACATGGAGCGTGCAGCCCGCGTGTCGGGAGCGCGGTTCGGCTACATCATCGGCGACTCGGCGCTCGTCGCCATGGCGCTCTACCAGCTCGCGCTCCACCACCTCGTCGAGGAGGGGTTCGTCCCGGTCATCCCGCCCGTGCTCGTCCGCGAGGAGGCGATGTTCGGAACGGGCTTCTTCCCCACCGACCGCGCGAACATCTACGCCATCGAGCACGACGGCCTCTACCTCACCGGGACGTCCGAGGTCGCGCTCGCGGCGCTCCACATGGGCGAGGTGCTCGAGGAGCTCCCGCTCCGCTACACGGGCTTCTCCACGTGCTTCCGACGGGAGGCAGGCGCCGCGGGCAAGGACACGCGTGGGATGTTCCGCGTGCACCAGTTCAACAAGGTCGAGATGTTCGTCTTCTGCGAGCCGGAGCGCTCGTGGGCAGAGCACGACCGCATGCTCGACCTCGAGGAGCGCCTCCTCCAGAAGCTCGGTCTCCCCTACCGGGTGATGAACGTCGCCGCCGGCGACCTCGCCGCCTCGGCGGCGAAGAAGTACGACATCGAGGCCTGGTTCCCGTTCCAGGGCCGCTACCGCGAGGTCACCTCCTGCTCGAACACGACCGACTTCCAGGCCCGCCGGCTCGGCATCCGCTACCGCGCCGAGCGCGGCCTCGCGATCCCGCACACGCTGAACGGCACGATGGTCACCGACCGCGCGCTCCTCGCGATCCTCGAGAACTTCGAGGGCGAGGTGCCGGAGGTGCTGCGCGCGTACGGCGCTCCGGCGCGCGTCGAGCGCTAGCGCGCTCGCGCAACGGAGGGGTCAGGGCTCATCTGATTGCACCGCGAGGAGCCGCTCGCAGGGAAGGCGCGGCCAGGCGGTACGACGCGAGGGGTGCAACAGTGAGGGGTGGAACAGATAGAGACCTGACTCCATCGCACGGGTCACAATGCGACTCGGCGGGGTGCCGGAGCGGTCGAACGGGGCGGTCTTGAAAACCGCAGGGCGCGCGAGCGTCTCGTGGGTTCGAATCCCACCCCCGCCGCTACCCGCGAAGACGCCGGGCGATCCCGTGCAGCACGACGAGACCGACGCCCGCCGCGACGAGCACGCCTACTGCCGTCGCCGGCCTCCGCTTCGAGGCCACGCCCGTGCGGAGATCGCGCAGCGCGCTGACGAGCTGCTCCCGCTCGGCTGCGATCTCGGCGCGGATGTCGGCCTCCGTCCGGCGCTCACGCCCCATGGCCGCCTCGCAGCGCTTCCTTCGTCAGGCGTGCCTCCTCGATCGCTTGCACGGGCTTGAGCGGCGCCCCCGACCGGACGAGACGCCTCGCCCCGAGGAGGAGGCCCGCAACGAGGACGAGGAGGACGAGGAAGACGAGGAGCAGGG
>JAVQXS010000436.1:0-1744 GCA_033578065.1 Thermoleophilia bacterium | reverse complement strand
CGCTCCAGGATGCCGAGAGGGCCTTCGCACGCACGCGCGCCGAGCTCGCGGCCCGGAGCGATGAGCTCGATCGGCGCGAGGCGCTCCTCGAGGAGCTCACGCGCGCCGCCGCGCCCGCGAGCGCTCTCGCGCGCGCCGAGCTCGCCGAGATCGACGAGCGGCTCCGACGCCTCGAGCGCGAGACGCGCGAGGCTGCGGAGCGTCGCTTCGACGAAGGGCTGCGTGCCCTCGAGTCCCGCGGCGCCCGCCGCCGGCACGCCTGAGCCGGTCGCACGAGCGACGGACTACACTGGCTCCCGCGGGGCGTTAGCTCAGCTGGGAGAGCGCCGGCTTTGCAAGCCGGAGGTCGCCGGTTCGAGCCCGGCACGCTCCACTCGGACGGCTCGGCGTCAGGCGAGGAGCGGCATGACCTCGCATGCGAAGCGCTCCGCAGCGCTCGCGGGGACGATGAGCCAGTCGAGCCCGATCCGCTCGGCCCGCTCGCGCACGAGGTCGGCCATGCGACGAGGCTCCCCGACGAGGACGTACGGGCAGTCGGCGAGCGACCGCGGGGAGAGGCCGACGCCCCGGCAGAGCATCTCCTCCTCTCGCGGCACCGACGGCGCGTCGCAGAAGACGCAGGCCGTCACGAGCAGGGACGTCGTGAGAGGCCGAGCTCCGCCGCGAGCGAGCCCTGCGCTCGCGACGAGGTCGTCCGTCGTACAGAGGAGCGGTCGCTGGAAGACGGTGCCCCCCAGCCGTGGCGGCGGCGCGAGGTCGACGTGGTCCGCGTAGCGGCTCGCGAGCGTGAGCACAGCCTCCGAGCCGCCTCCAAGCAGGAGCCGGGGAGGGGTCGCGGGCGCCGGCGCGAGGGGGAGGTCTGACGCGTTGACGTACGCGCCGCGGACCGTCGCGAAGCCATGATCGAAGAGCTCCCGGGCGAGGATGGCAGCTTCCTCGAGCCGCCGAAGCCGCTCTGCGTGGGGTGGCATCGGAGTCCCGAGCGCCTCGAACTCCATCGACGACCAACCCGCCCCCAAGCCCGCGTACACGCGCTCGCCGCCATAGAGGAGCGCGAGCTGGGCGAACGCCCGCAGTACGTGGAGGGGATGGCGAAGCCCGACGTTCGAGACGAGGCTCGCGACGCCGAGGCTTCGGGCGCCGGCGGCGATCGTCGTGAGCGTCGTCACGCAGTCGGCCGCCATCCGGGCTCGTGGGTCACGAGCCGCCACGCCTGGGAGGAAGACATGGTCACCCTGCACGACGCCCGAGACGCCGAGCTCCTCGAGGCGGCGCGCTGCACGGGACGCATCCTCGCCGTAGTACGCGTCCTCACCCGCCCACGGAAGCGCGACCCAGAGCGCAACCGACCCGCGCTCCCCCGCCATGGGCGACTTCTAGCAGAAGCCGAACTCGGATTCTTGGTACGGTCGCTCGACCGCTCGTCCGACGAGACGACGACAATGATGCGAACTCGAATTCCGTTCTAGGAGAGGACCGCCACATGGTCGACACGACCGTACGTCCACCGAAGCAGCGACGAAGCCAGGCATCGCTCGAACGCGTGCTCGAGGCGTCGAGGACCCTCCTGGAGGAGGGAGGGTTCGACACCTTCACGATCCAAGACGTCAGCCAGCGTGCGGGGGTCTCCGTCGGCGCGATCTACGCACGCTTCGGAAGCAAGGTCGGACTCCTCCGCGCGGTTCATAAGGCCGCGATGGAGACGATCCGCGCAGAGCACGAGGCGCTCACCGAACGCGGCGAC
>JAVQXS010000435.1:0-1751 GCA_033578065.1 Thermoleophilia bacterium | reverse complement strand
ACAGACGCTGCGCGCTGGCACCACCTTCCGCTTCCAGCGGGTGCTGTCCGCTCGGCCCGCGAGCTCCGCCGCGCCTATGCCTGGGCGGCTGAGACCGAGGACGTCTACCTGATCGCGATCGAGGATCCCTACTCCCCGCGCTACGGGACGGCGAAGCGGCTCGCGACGGTGGCAGGGGCGATCCTCGCGAGCATCCCTGACGCCTTCGCCGATGAGCTCATCTGGCTCCTGCGCCCGGACGAGTGGCGACTCGCCTGCGGGCTCCCTGGAAACGCGAGCAAGGAGCACGCGCGCCTGTTCTGTGAGAGCAAGCGCCTCGCGGCTGCCCAGCGCCGCGCCGGCGGGCCTGTGAGCGCCGGGGCCGTGCAGGTGGGCGACTGGCCGCAGGATGCCTGCGATGCCTTCTGTCTTGCCTGGGCGGCGAGGGAGATGAACCGGCGGGGACTGGAGGCGGCGTAGTGCGACCGTGGAGGAGTCCCTGAGCGCGTGGCCGTCTCGGCCGCCAAGGAGCTGTCTCAGCGACAGGTCGATCGGCATCCGCCGTGGTGGACGGAAGCCGATGCGGCTGAGCTCGATCTGCTCACCTGGGTCCTCGTCGATGCGTACTTCGAGCACCGCCCACGCTGCTCGATCTGTGCGAGCGGGGAGCATCCATGCCCGCACGTCCAGCGCGCGATCCGCGAGGTGGTCGAGTGGATCGAGCTCCGGGAGCTCGCCTCGCGAGCACGCTGGCTTCGGCTCGAACGGGAACGGCTCGAGATTCGCCGCGAACGGCTGCTCGTCCAGCGAGCGTGATGAGCGAGGAGTTCGCCGAGTACGTGCCGACGGAGGCGGAGATCGCATGGTTGCATGGGCAGGAATCACCCTGGGAGGGAGCATGGCAGCCCATCGACCTCTCCAAGCTCCCAGAGGTGCCACCGCAAGCGCCGACGCTCGGCGGCCTAGGGGTCGCCTACCCCGGCAAGCGGCATGTCTTCTCGGGGCCGCAGGAGTCGGCGAAGACGCTATTCGCCTACATCCTGGGGCTCGAGGTCCTGCGGCATGGAGGAGTGTTCTGCCTCATCGACTTCGAGATGGGGCGCTGGGACGCGAGGGATCGACTGTGTGGCCTTGGGGCCTCGCCGGAGGAGCTGCACAAGGTCATCTACTACGAGCCCGATGGGAAGATGCCTGAGCGCGTGCCGGAGCAGATCATTGACCTCGCCGAAGGGAGCGAGACGGTCGTCGTCATCGACGCTGCGGCGGGAGCGTTCGCCTACCAGGAGCTCGACGACAACAAGCGGATGGATGTCGAGCGGTTCGCTGCGATCTACGTCGAGCCGTTCCGCAGAGCGGGGATCGCGACGATCGTCATCGATCACGTGGTGAAGTCATCCGAGGCGCGTGGCAACTACGCGATCGGATCCGAGCGCAAGGTCGGTCAGACCGACGTCCACATCGGATTCAGCGTGGTGACGCCGATCAAGCGCGGCTCGACGGGCATCTACCGGCTGACGACGCATAAGGATCGGGGAGGGTTCCTCAAGCGAGGGAAGCTCGCCGATCTCGAGCTCCACTCCGATCCCGAGACGCATGCGATCAGGTGGGAGTTGCGGGCGGCCCCAGAGGTTGATCGTGAGCATCCATTCAGGCCGACGGTGAAGATGGAGCAGGTGTCACGGTGGCTGGAAAAGCAGCTCGAGGAGCGGATACCGATGTCACATGTGGAGGCGGGCGTCGGTGGCAACCGGGAGGCAGGCCGACTGGCAATC
>JAVQXS010000434.1:0-1757 GCA_033578065.1 Thermoleophilia bacterium | reverse complement strand
CGCGGAGAAGGGCCTGGAAGGGGCCACTCTCTCCTTCCGGCTCGCCTCGCTCTCTGAGGTAGACGCGCAGTCCGCACCTCGACGGTCGGTAGTAGCTGACGATGTCCGATGGACGGAGGCGCATGGAACGAACATCATCCCCCGCGGACAGGATGCAGGCGGTGGGAGAAGTGCTGACGCTCGTCTTCCCGGTAGCCTGCGCCCGTGCCGGAGCCTCCCATCTCCTTCGCCCGCGGCGCGCCCGCGCCCGAGTTCATCCCCGCCGCCGAGCTCGCCGACTGCGCCCACGCGGTCGCGCTGCGGGAGGGCGCGAGCCTCTTCTCCTACGGCCCGGGCGGCGGTTACGGGCCGCTCCGCGAGTGGGTCGCCGAGCGTCACGGCGTCGAGCCGGGGCGGGTCGTGCTCACGGTCGGTGGGCTCCTCGGGTTCGTGCTCTACGCGGCGGAGCTCCTCGAGCGACGGCCCGGCCGGGTGCTCGTCGAGGCGCCGACGTACGACCGACCGCTGAAGATCCTCGCGCGCGAGGGAGCGGAGGTCGTGGCGCTGCCGATGGACGACGAGGGCCTCGATCCCGACGGTCTCGAGCGGGAGCTCCGGCGCCGGGCAGCGCCGCCCTCCTTCCTCTACACGATCCCGACCTTCCAGAACCCGAGCGGGCGCACGCTCTCCACCGAGCGGCGGCGCCGGATCGTCGAGCTCGTCGCCGCGCACGAGCTGCCGGTGCTCGAGGACGACCCGTACGGGCTCGTCCGCTACGAGGGAGAGCCGGAGCCGACGCTCCATGAGCTCGAGGGCGGGCGCCTCGTCACGTACACGTCCTCGTTCTCGAAGACCGTCGCTCCGGGGCTTCGCACCGGCTACTTCGTCCTCCCCGCAGGCGAGGCGGGCGGGTTCGAGGAGCGGGCGGTGTCGACGTACATCTCGCCGCCCTTCCTCGCGCAGGCGACGATCGCGGAGTTCGTCGCCCGTGGGCGCTTCGAGCCGAACCTCGCGCACGTGCGCGCCGAGCTCCGCGCCCGTCGGGACGCGATGCTGGCGGCGCTCGAGCGCGTCTTCCCGCCCGGCGTCTCGTGGAGCCGCCCGCAGGGCGGGTACTTCCTCTGGCTCGACCTCGGCTCCGGCGACGCCTCGGCGCTCGCGGCGCGCGCGGTCGAGGAGCGGGTCGCGATCGTCGAGGGCGCGGGCTTCTTCCCCGCCGGCTCGAGAGCGGGCGCCGCTGCCGCCCGGCTCGCCTTCAGCTTCGAGTCGCCGAGCCGGATCGAGGAGGGCGTCGCTCGGCTCGCCGCGCTCCTCCCGCGGTAGGAGCGTCGCCGCCGGTCACCCGGGAGCGCCGCTTCGCCGCTTGCGGAAGCGGTCGAGGAGGAACCCCGCGGCGAAGCCGAGCCCGAGGCAGAGGAGGATGAGGACGATCTTCGAGATCCGCGCCGAGAAGAAGACGAAGCTGACCTTCACCTCCTCGGTGTTGAAGAGGACGATGAGGAGGGCGTAGGCGGCGAGCACGGCGAAGGCGATGAGGCTCCAGGGGGTGCCCTTGCCGGCTGGCCTCCCCTGGGCGGTCGCCGGCTTTCCGGCCTCGGCCATGGCGGAATCTATGCGGCCGGCGGCGTGGCGACGAGGCCGACGGGACGCGGAACGAGGCGCGGCTGCGGCGGGGGCGCGAGCGCCCCGGCACGCACCGCGCGGAACGTCGGGCAGACGGTGTCGCCCGGGATCGCGCACAGGCCCTCGCGCCGGAAGTAGCAGTCGTCGCAGGTGAC
>JAVQXS010000433.1:0-1764 GCA_033578065.1 Thermoleophilia bacterium | reverse complement strand
CCCCTTCTCGAGCGGATGGGCACTCGGGAGCTCCGATCGTCGGGCGTGCGACTCCGGTGGAGCTGCGAACGCTCCCCGACCCCCGACCGAGACCCTGCGTGGGGGGAGACCACCTCGAGCAGCTCGTCGTCAGCGCGGCTGTGCGCCTGCGCTCCGGACGGTGCTCGAATGCGCTACCGAGGATCTCCGCTTCGCCTGAGAGCGACGCCGGTCAGCGCCTCCCGCACGACCCGATCGGCGACGAGTGCCGTGACGTCCGCCGAGCCGACCGCGGTCGGGAGCACCTCGACGACGTCCAGGCCGACGAGGTCGAGCCGGCGTGCGAGCTCGCGGCACGCCCACAGGAGGTCGATCGACGTCATCCCGCCTGGCTCCGGGGTCCCAGTCCCCGGCGCGATCGACGGGTCGAGGACGTCCACGTCCACCGTGAGGAACGCCGCGCCAGCGCCGACGCTCGCGACGGTCCGCTCCACGATCTCCCGGATCCCGAGCTCGCGGACGTCGTGCATGAAGAAGGACGTGATGCCGCGCTCGCGCTGCCACGAGAGCTCCGCCTCCCCCGGCCAGTAGCCGCGCAGCCCGATCTGCACGTAGCGGCTCGGATCGACGTGGCCATCCCTGACGAGCCGGTACATCGGCGTCCCGTGCGAGCGCTCGACGCCGAAGACGTCCGTGCCCGTGTCGGTGTGGGTGTCGAAGTGGACGAGGCCGACCGGGCCGTGACTCGCGGCGACGGCACGGACGCTCGGCTCGGTGATCGAGTGGTCGCCGCCGAGCACGACGGGGATCGCGCCTGCCTCGACGACCTGCGCGACCGTGCGCTCGATCTGCTCGTGGCTGCGGATCGGGTCGGCGGGGAGGACGGCGGCATCGCCGAAGTCGACGACCCGGAGCTCGGCGAAGGCGTCGACCCTCGCCTCGAGGTGCGGGCCGGGCGGGCAGCTCGCGGCGCGGATCGCCCGCGGACCGTAGCGCGTCCCCGGCCGGTCGGAGACGAGGTCGTCCGTCGGCGCGCCGACGATCGCGACGTCCACGTTCACGAGCTCGGACGGATCCTGCGTGTACGGCATGCCCGCGAAGGTGAGGAGCCCGGCGTAGTCGGGCTTGTCCGGGAGGCCGAGTGCTCGCCAGCGCTCGAGGGGATCGATCACGGCGCGATTATCCCCACCCTTGTGCCCGGCCCGCCCGAGCGTTTCAATCGAGGTGTCGACGAAGGGAGGAGCTATGCCCACGTACGTCAGCCTCGTCCACTGGACGGACAAGGGCATCGCGGCCTTCGCGGACACGGTCGACCGCGCCGAGGCCGCCAAGGAGCTCGCGACGAAGTTCGGCGGCTCCCTGAAGGAGGTCTACTGGACGCTCGGGCCGTACGACATCGTCACGGTCTCCGAGGCGCCCGACGACGAGACCGCGACCGCCTTCGCGCTCGCGCTCGGGGCGCAGGGGAACGTTCGCACGACGACGATGCGCGCGTTCTCGGCCGACGAGATGCGGGCGATCATCGCGAAGACCGCGTGAGCCGGGAGGGCGGAGTCGGGCGCGTGGGCCCGGCTCCGTCACCGGCTCGCGACGAGCGCGTACGTCTTGCGAACCGTCTCGCGGACGTCCCAGACGCCGGACCAGCCGTCCGGGCAGAGCATGACGACCCCCGGCCGGATCTCCGTCACGACGCCGTCCGCGTCCGTGATCGTCCCCGCGCCCGCAACGAAGTGCATGTGCTCGTACACGCCCCGCTTCTCGCCGCGGAAGGAGCCGGGGGTCACC
>JAVQXS010000432.1:0-1771 GCA_033578065.1 Thermoleophilia bacterium | reverse complement strand
CACGGGCGTTCCGTAGCCTACGGCTCGTGTCGCCTGAGGCCTCGCTCGCCTTCGACCTCGTCGTCGCTACCGTCGACCGCGTCGATCCGCTCGAGACCTTCCTCGGCTCCCTCGAGCGACAGACGCACCGCGCGCTCCGCGTGCTCGTCGTCGATCAGAACGAGGACGACCGCCTGGAGCCGCTCCTCGCCCGCCATCGCGACCTCGGGCTCCTGCGTCTGCGCTCGCCGAGAGGGCTCTCCCGGGCCCGGAACGCAGCGCTCCCCCTCCTGTCGGCCGACCTCGTCGCCTTCCCCGACGACGACTGCGCGTACGCCGATGACCTCCTCGAGCGGGTCGCAGCATGCTTCGCGAGCGAGCCCTCGCTCGACGGCCTGAGCGGCCGCGGGGCCAACCGCGACGGCAGGTCGTCGCCCTCCTGGAAGCCGGACCCCGCGCTCCTCGACCGCGGGAACCTCTGGAACCGGGCGGCCTCCTACGCGCTCTTCCTCCGACGCGAGCTCGTCGAGCGCGTCGGCCTCTTCGACGAGCGCCTCGGGCTCGGCGCTCCGGAGCCGTGGTCCTCGGGCGAGGAGATCGACTACCTCCTACGCGCGCTCGCAACGGGGGCGCGCATCGCGTACGACCCAACGCTCGTCGTCTGGCACGAGGTGCGCGAGGACGACCTCGGCATCGGCTACCGGGACGGAGCGAGCGTCGGCTACCTCCTCCGCAAGCACCGCTACGGCCCGCGCACCATCGGCCGCATGCTCGTCCGCCCCGTCGGTGGAGCAGCCGTCGCGCTCGGGCGCGGCGACGCCCAGCGCGCTCGCTACCACCTCGCGGCGCTCCGAGGACGCGTTCACGGGTACCTCCGCGGCCCCCAGGCATGGTGAGCTCCGCCCGCGTGCGAGCCCGCGCCCTCGCCGGCCGCGCGAGGCGTCGGATCCCCCTTCGGCCGCTGCGAATCCTCTTCCCCTTCCCCCTCTGGCGGGCGCTCTACCGCCTCTGGCTGGAGACGATCCGGGCCCAGCGAGATCGCGCCAAGGCGCTGCGCGAGCTCCTCATCGTGCAGGCAGACGCGCTCGCGGCGGTCGATCGAGGAGCCATCGACTACGACGGCGGCGTCCACGCGAAGCACCGGCTCACCCGCTACCACGACTTCTTCGTCGAGCGGGTCGAGCCGGACGAGCGCGTCCTCGACGTCGGCTGCCACAAGGGAGAGCTCGCCTTCGACCTCGCCGAGCGCGCAGGCGCGACCGTCATCGCGATCGACCGGAGCGCGTGGGCGCTCGAGCTCGCGCGCGCGACGCATGCGCACCCCCGTGTGACGTACGTCGAGGCGGACGCGCTCACGTACGCTCCCGTCGAGCCGATCGACACGGTCGTCCTCTCGAACGTCCTCGAGCACCTCGGCCCGCGCATCGCCTTCCTGCGGCGCCTGCGCGAGGAGCTCGGGGCCCAGAAGCTCCTCCTCCGGGTGCCCGTGCTCGAGCGCGACTGGATCGTGCCGCTCCGCCGCGAGCTCGGCCTCCCCTACTTCAGCGACCCCGAGCACGAGGTCGAGTACGACCTCGACCTCCTCCGGGACGAGCTCGCCTCGGCGGGATGGCAGCTCGAGGAGTGGAGGCTCGTCTGGGGGGAGATCTGGGCGCGCGCGAGGCCGACGACGCTCAGCGGGTGAGCTCGCGGAAGAGCTCGTCGTGGCGCTCGAGCCAGGGCTCGAGCGCGAACCGCTCCACCGCCCGGGCGCGGGCCGCCCCTGCGTAGCGGGGCAGGTCGGCGAGGACAC
>JAVQXS010000431.1:0-1771 GCA_033578065.1 Thermoleophilia bacterium | reverse complement strand
TACGAGCGACGTGGAGCGCGGCCGCCGCCGGACCTCCCCCTGGGAGGACGAAGCTGCGGAGCTCCGGGAGGTCGGCGTTGAAGCGGTCGCAGTCACGCTCGAGCGCGTCGATCCGCTCCTGCTCGATCCGCAGCCGCCCCTCCCGCTCGACGGGGACCGAGAGGTCGGCGCCGAGGTCGAAGAGCTCGTTCTGGACGCGCTCGAGGACGGCACGCGCCTCCGCGGGGCAGGGGCCGGCGAGGACGACCCCGATGGCCGCGTTCAGCTCGTCGACCGTCCCGAAGGCGGCGATGCGCTCGTCGAGCTTCGAGACGCGCGTCCCATCGCCGAGCGAGGTCTCCCCTGCGTCGCCGCCGCGCGTGTAGATCCTCGTCAAGCGAACGGGCTCGTCGCGATCGCGGGTCATCGCTCGCCTCGAGAGCTCGGAGCTACGGCCTCCCCGGGGCGGCCGTCACCCGGTCCTCCCGGAGCGCACGGCCGAGGATGCCCCGCGCGATGACGAGGCGCTGGATCTCGCTCGTGCCCTCGTAGATCTCGGTGACCTTCGCGTCCCGGTAGTAGCGCTCGACCGGGAACTCCTTCGTGTACCCGTACCCGCCGAGGACCTGGATCGCCTCGGCGGTCTGGCGGCGGGCCATCTCGGAGGCGAAGAGCTTCGCCTTCGCGCCCTCGACGGAGTGCGGGCGACCCTCCTGCTTGAGCCACGCCGCGCGGTACGTGAGCAGGCGGGCGGCGTCGATCTCCACGGCCATGTTCGCGAGCTTCGTCTGGATCGCCTGGAAGTCGCCGATCCGGCGGCCGAACTGCTCGCGCTCCCGCGCGTAGGCGCTCGCGACGTCGAACGCCGCCTGCGCGATGCCGACCGCTTGCGCCGCGATGCCGATCCGTCCCCCGTCGAGCGTCGCCATCGCGACCGAGAACCCACGGCCCTCCTGGTGGAGGAGCCGGCCGGCCTCGACGTGGACGTTCTCGAGGACGAGGTCGCTCGTCGTCGAGGAGTTGAGGCCGAGCTTCTCCTCCTCCCTCGTGATGCGGACGTGCTCGGCGTCGAGGACGAAGCAGGAGATCCCCCGCGGGCCCTGCGTCGTCGGATCGGTCCGAGCGAAGAGGATGAACGTGCCGGCGCGGGAGCCGTTCGTGATCCACTGCTTCGCGCCGTTCAGCACCCACCCGTCGGCGACCCGCTCGGCCGAGGTGCGAAGCGAGCCAGCGTCCGAGCCGGAGCCGGCCTCGGTGAGCGCGAACGCGCCCAGCGTCTCCCCGCGCGCGAGCGGCGGGACGAAGCGCGCCCGCTGCTCCTCGGTGCCGAAGGCGAGGATGGGGAGGGTGGCGGCGCTCGTGTGGACGGCGACGGTCACCCCCACCCCAGCGTCGGCTCGGGAGAGCTCCTCGAGCACGAGGACGTACGACAGGAAGTCGGCCCCCGCCCCCCCGTACTCCTCGGGCACGCAGACCCCGAGGAGCCCGAGCTCGGCGAGCTTCGGGTAGAGCTCGTCGGGGAAGCGGTGCTCGCGGTCCCAGGCGGCGGCGTGGGGCGCGATCTCCGCCTCCGCGACCTCGCGCGCGAGCGCCCGGATCGCCTGCTGCTCGGCCGTGAGGTCGAGATCCATCGCCTCGGACTATAGGCTCCGCCGGCTCCGCGTCCGAGCCTCTCCACCCTGAGCGCGAGCGTCCCGGCGGATGCGCCTCGCTCCCCGTTCGACGTCATGCCGGCCGGCGACCGTGCGCCGAGCCCCGTCTCGCACGGTGGCGGACGCGGCGCGCCCGGCGA
>JAVQXS010000430.1:0-1777 GCA_033578065.1 Thermoleophilia bacterium | reverse complement strand
CCGCCTCCTCTCCCGGCGGCACCGGCCGGGCGAGAAGCTCAGCCTGCACACGCTCGCCGCGGAGCTCGGTGTCTCCCGCAGCCCCGTCCACCAAGCGCTCACGCGGCTCGTCTCCGAAGGCCTGCTCAGCGTCCAGGCACGGCGGGGCTACTTCGTCACGCCCGTCACGGCGCAGGCGCTCGCCGAGGGCTACGAGGTCCGCCTCGCCCTCGAGCTCCACGCCGCCGAGCAGACCGTGGGCAGGCTCGACCGCAGCGACCTCGCAGCGCTGCGGCAGTCGTTCGAGGCCACGGCGGCCGCGATCTCGCATGAGGAGTGGGACGCGGCGAACGCCGCCTTCCACGAGCTCCAGATCGACCTCGCCGGGAACACGCTCCTCTCCCGCTTCTACCGCGAGCTCTCGGTGAACCTCCTCATGCAGGTGATCCGAGGCGGGCGGGTCGAGGGCCACGCGAACCTCGTGACCGAGCACCGCCGGATCGTCGAGGCCTTCGAGGCCGGAGACCTGCAGGCCGCGCGCGCGGCGATTCGCGAGCACATCGAGACCGGGCGGCGGATCGCGCTCGAGGCGATCGAGCGCGCCGGAGGCGTCCTCTAGGCACGCTCGCCCGCTCGCCGCCAGCCCGACGCCACGCCCGCCCGCCCCCTACGATGCTCCCATGGCCCGCGTCGAGGATCGGCGGGTGACCGACTCGGACATCGAGATCAAGCCCGTCTACACCGCGCAGGATGTCCCTGGGGACGGCCTCGAGCTCCCGGGAGAGTACCCGTTCACCCGCGGCCCGTACGCGACGATGTACCGCGGGAAGCCCTGGACGATCCGGCAGTACGCAGGGTATGGCTCCGCCGAGGAGACGAACGCACGCTTCCGCTACCTCCTCGAGCGAGGGCAGACGGGGCTCTCGGTCGCCTTCGACCTCCCGACGCAGCTCGGCTACGACTCGGACGACCCCCGTGCCGAGGGCGAGGTGGGCCGAACAGGGGTCGCTATCGACTCCCTCGCGGACATGGAGGCGCTCTTCGCGGGGATCCCGCTCGACGAGGTCTCGACCTCGATGACGATCAACGCCCCAGCCGCGCTCCTCCTCCTCCTCTACGAGCTCGTCGCCGAGAGCCAGGGCGTCCCCGGCGAGCGCCTGCGCGGCACGGTGCAGAACGACATCCTCAAGGAGTACGCGGCGCGCGGGAACTACATCTTCCCCCCGCGCCCGTCCATGCGGCTGACGACCGACCTCTTCGCCTACTGCGCCGAGCGGCTGCCGCAGTGGAACACGATCTCGATCTCGGGATACCACATCCGCGAGGCGGGCGCGAGCGCCGCCCAGGAGCTCGGGCTCACACTCGCGAACGCGATCGCCTACTGCGAGGCGGCGATCGCGGCCGGCCTCTCCCCCGACGACTTCGGGCAGCGCCTCTCCTTCTTCTTCAACGCCCACAACCACTTCTTCCAGGAGGTGGCGAAGTTCCGAGCGGCCCGCCGGCTCTGGGCGCGCATCATGCGCGAGCGTTTCGGCGCGACGAACCCGCGGGCGATGGCGCTCCGCTTCCACGCCCAGACCGGCGGCTCCACCCTCACCGCCCAGCAGCCCGAGAACAACGTCGTCCGCGTCGCGATCCAGGCGCTCTCCGCCGTCTGCGGCGGCGCCCAGTCGCTGCACACGAACGCCTTCGACGAGGCGCTCGCGCTCCCGACCGAGCACGCGGCGAGGATCGCGCTCCGTACCCAGCAGATCCTCCAGCACGAGGCGGGCACAACCGACACGGCCGACCCGCTCGG
>JAVQXS010000429.1:0-1778 GCA_033578065.1 Thermoleophilia bacterium | reverse complement strand
CGCCGATGCGGAGTCGGAGGTCACCGGGCGGCTCCGTGTCGGAGACGTCGAGATCCTCAAGGTCGCGCACCACGGATCGGAAGACCCTGGGCTCGCACGCCAGCTCAGGACGCTCCGCCCTGAGGTCGCCGTCGTCTCCGTCGGGCGCGGGAACAGCTACGGCCACCCGCATCCGGAGACCCTCGCGGCGCTCGCGGCGGTCCCGGCGATGAGGGTGCTCCGCACCGACCTCGAGGGCCGGATCGTCCTCGAATCCGACGGGCGCCGACTGCGGATCCGAGCCGGCGGCTAAGGTTGCCGCGTGGCGGAGCGTGCCGACAAGCACCCGGACCGCCCGGTGTACCTCCTCACGGGAAGCGACCGCCCGAAGGTGGCGCGGGCGCTCGCGCGGCTCCGTGCGCACTTTCTCCCCGAAGCGGTGGAGCGGGCGAGCGCGCTCGAGGTCTCAGGCGCGCAGGCGGTCGCGCTCTGCAACGCTGGGGGCCTGCTCGGAGACCGGCGCCTCGTCGTCGTCGAGGAGGTGGATGGACGACGGGGAAGCGATGGGCGTCGCAAGGGAGGCTGGAAGGCCGTCGACGTGGAGGCGATCGTCGCGTACCTCGCCAACCCCGCGCCGGGGACGGTGCTCGCGCTCGTCGGCGAGGAGATCGGGGCGTCGAGCGCGCTCGCGAAGGCGTGCGCGAGGGCGGGTCGGGTGCTCGAGTACTCGGTGGACACGAGGCACCTCGTTCGTTGGGTCGCCGAGCAGTTCCGCCTGCGGGGTGTCGAGGCCGAGCCGGACGCGTGCGCCGCGCTCGTGCACGTCGTGGGAGAGGACGTGCACGCGCTCGCGACGGAGGTGGACAAGCTCGTCACCTGGTCGCAGGGAGAGCCGATCGGTGAGCGCGAGGCGCTCGAGCTCGCCGCGCCGACGCGCGAGGACCGGGCCTACGTCCTCACGGACGCCGTGGGCATGAGGGAAGGCGCTCATGCGCTCGCGCTGAGCGAGACGATGCTCGAGCGTGAGGCCCATCCACGCCGCGACGTCGCCGCGCGCCTCGCGTGGGCGCTCTCGGGCCACATGCTCCGCCTCTCGGCGCTGAAGCGGCTCGCCGCGCGTGGGGTTGAGGCGAAGGAGGCAGCGGCCGCGCTCTCGCTCCATCCCTACCGCACCCGCAGGCTCCTCGAGCAGGCGGAGGGGTTCTCGGAGCAGGAGCTCGAGGAGGCGATCGTCAGGCTCGCCGCCCTCGACGGCGCGCTCAAAGGGCAGAGCACGCTCGAGGCCGACCTCGAGCTGCAGCGGGCGATTGCCGACCTCGTCGCCCGTCCGACATCTCGGTCGCGCTAGAGCGCGACGGCCGGCTCACCGGGGGGAGCGGAGCCCTCGCCGCGCGAGCTCGCCGCGTTCGCACGCGCGGGCATCGGGTCGCCGGGCGCTCGTCGGCTCGAGGCCTGAGGGCGGCCCCGCGAGCGTCTCCGGACGAGCGGCGTCGGGATGCTGGGGGGCGCTACGAGGAGGACGAGGGCGCGAGACCTGCGGCGAGCCTCGCGGCGCGGGACTTCTTGCGAGCAGCGGTGTTCCGGTGGAGGGCGCCCCGGGCGGCGGCGCGGTCGATGAGCTGGACGAGTCGCCGATGCTCGGCAGCGACCCGGTCGGCGTCGCCCTCGGCGACCGCAGCCTCGAGCCGCTTCGTCAGCGTCTTGATGGTCGAGCGGTAGCGGAGGTTCTCGGCCCGCTGTCGCTTCTGGATTCGGACGCGCTTGCGCTGCTGCTTGATGTTCGCCATCGGGAGGGATGC
>JAVQXS010000005.1:0-15933 GCA_033578065.1 Thermoleophilia bacterium | reverse complement strand
TCCCGGAGCCGGAGTCACCGACGATCCCGAGGAGGACCGGTCGCGATGCGTGGTCGATCCCCCGCCCCGTCGAGGTTCCGTTGTCCATAGAATTACTCATAAGGCAATGGCGTTGCCACCTGACGAAGGAACCTACCAGGCTCGGATGGCGGGGTCAACGACGAGGTCGACGGTTCGCGCTCGACCCACCCGACGGCGGCTCGGGAGGTCGGCCTCGAGACCGCTGCGCCGAGCGGTCGGTCGCTCACCGCGAGCGCAGCTGGGCGTGGCTCGGAGAGAGGCTCGGACGTGAGCGCCGAGCGCGTCATCGTCGTCGGAGCGGGCGTGCACGGGCTCTCGACCGCGCTCCACCTCGCCGAGAAGCGCGGCTTCGGCGAGGGGATCCTCGTTCTCGACAAGGGGCGGGTCGGGGCCGGCGCGAGCGGGATCTCCGGGGGGATCGTCCGGAACTTCTACCTCTCGGCGCCGATGAACGAGATCGTGCGCCGCTCGGTCGAGGTCTTCGAGCTCGATCCGGAGCTCTTCGGGTTCCGGCAGGTCGGCTACCTCGCCGTCGTCCCCGAGGCCCAGGCCGCCGAGCTCGAGCGCATCGCGGAGCAGCATCGCGAGGTCGGGTACGAATCGACGCTCGTGCTCGGCGAGCCGGCCGTCGCGCGACACATGGAGTCCATCTTCCCGGACTGGCGTGCCCGCGGCTCGACGGCGCTCCTCCACGAGCGCCGCAGCGGCTGGGCGGACCCGAGCGCGACGCTGCGGACGCTCGAGGGCATGGCTCGCGCCGCAGGCGTCGAGATCCGGGAGGGCGTGGAGGTGACGGGGCTCGAGCGAGGGTCGCTCGAGACGACCGCCGGCGAGCTTCGCGCCGACGTCGTCGTCCTCGCGCCCGGCCCCTGGGCGCGCGACCTCCTCCCCCTCCTCGACGACGCGCCCCCGCTCGACTTCCACGTCTGGCAGGTACGTGAGGGCGAGTACGTCCACGCGGAGGCGGCGCTTCAGCCGACCGACCCCGTCGTCCACCTCGACGCGGACGTCCCGGTCACGGGCTTCCCGCTCCCCTGGGGCATCTACTTCCGGCCGAGCCTCGGGCAGGGGCTCGCGATCGGCGGCCTTCCTCTGCCGCTCGCTGCGGACTGCGAGCTCGATCCCTACGGGCCCTCGCACCCCGAGCTCGGACAGACATCCGAGGAGTTCGACGAGGCGATCATCGAAGCGATCACCTGGGCGCTCGGCCGCTTCGAGGGCCCGCACGAGCGCTGGCGCTGCTCGTCGTACGGCGCTCAGACGTGCTTCACGCCCGACTCCTACCCCGTCGTCGACTGGGTGGCGGAGGACGTGTACGCGGTGCTCGACTCGAACCACGGCTTCAAGATGCTCGCGCTCGGGGAGCTCGCAGCGGCAGAGATCCTCGGCACACCGCAGCCTGCGCTCGAGCCGTTCCGGCTCGAGCGCTTCGGCGTCGGAGCCGTCCATCCGGCCTCCGCGTCCCCGTACCCGTGGACGTAGGGGAGCGCATCGACGTGGTTGCCGGTCTAGAAAGGAGCGAACTACCATGACACGACGAACCCAATCGAGGCGGAGGTGAGCATGTCGGAGAAGATGTGGGGCAGCGAGCCGTACTGGGGGCTCGGCTACGAGTGGGATCCCGACTGGATCCTCACTGACCGCCAGAAGGAGCTTCGGGAGCTCCTCATCGAGCTCTGCGAGAAGGAGATGCGCGCGAACGCGAAGCGCTCCGACGACGAGCTCCTCTTCCCTCGCCGGAACCTCGAGCTCCTCGGCGAGCACGGCTTCCTCGGGCTCACCGTTCCCGAGGAGTACGGAGGGCTCGGGGAGAACCACGTGGCGTTCGCCATGACCTGCGAGACGATCGCCCGCTACGGGTGCGCCTCCACGGCCATGTGCTACGTCATGCACATCGGAGCGGTGATGGCCATCATGTACCGCCCGACCGACGCGCTCATCGACAAGTACATCCGCACGCTCCGCTCCGGGAAGATTGGGACGCTCTCCTACTCCGATCCGGAGACGGGTTCGCACTTCTGGTACCCGATCTCGTCGGGCGCCGAGCGTCTCAACGGCGGGTTCAGGGTTCGCAAGAAGGCATCGTGGACGACGTCCGCGGGCTTCGCCGACTTCTACGTCGTCCAGACGACGAGCCCCGACTTCTCCGGCTACGACGATCTCTCCGTGTGGGTCGTCGACGCGAAGGATGTGGAGGCGCAGCCCGCGCTCTGGGACGCCCTCGGGCTGCGCGGCAACCAGTCCGGCCCGCTCGAGGTGCCAGGCGCGGAGATCCCCGCCGAGCAGCTCATCGGCCCCATCGGGGACGGCGCTGCCTCGAACGACGAGATCGTCGACCCGTTCTTCCTCGTCGGGTCCTCCTCCGTCTGGAACGGCATCTCGCTCGGCGCGATCGACATCGCGAAGCGCCACACGACCCGCAAGCGGCACGTGGATGTCGGGATGCGCGTCGCCGACTACCCGACAATCCAGGACTACGTAGGCGAGTGCCTCATGGACACGAACGCCTGCCGGCTCTTCGTCTACTCGGTCGCGCAGGCGATGGATGCCGAGACCGAGAACAACACGCGGATCCTCGCCGTCGGAGAGACCGCCCGGGCGAACTACCTCCACTGGGCGTGGCAGATCAAGTTCGAGGCCGCGAAGAACGTCGCGCACGTCGTGGACAAGATGCTTCACGCCTGCGGCGGCTCGGGCTACAAGCGCGACATGGAGCTTGAGCGCTACCTTCGCGACGGCAAGGCGGGCTGGGTCATGGGCCCGACGAACGAGGTGCTGCGGCAGTTCGTCGGGAAAGCGGTGCTCCTCGGCTTCGACTCGCTCGACTCCTGGAACCAGACGTACAACCGCCGGGTGGTCGAGAACGAGGTGAAGAAGCTCGACGCCGAAGGCAAGCGGAAGCTCGCCGAGCAGCTCCTCGCGCAGGCCGCCGAGGAGGAGGCGAAGACGCCAGCGAAGGCCTGAGATGAGCGTCGTCGGCACAGCGAGCCTCGTCCGTGGCCTCCTCCCCGAGGACCCCTTCCTCGAGACGTACCTCGTGCGCCCTGGGGGAGCGACCGTCTTCCCGCTCGGACCCGACGAGCGGTTCACGGTCATCGACCGTGACGGGGGCCAGGCCGCAGAGGTCACCGCGCTCGACGAGCGCGGCGAGGACGATGCAGCCGCCCTCGGAGCGCAGGCCGATGCGCCTGCCACCGTCATCCGCAGCGCCCTCCGCGACCCGGACGGATCGCTCCTCTGGCGCGAGCTCGCTGCTCGCGGGCTCGATCCCACCGAGGCACGGGCGATCCGGCTCTTCGGCGAGTGGTCTCCGCCTGGCTCGGCGCAGACGTTCCGAGCCGATCGGGCGGTGACGATCGTCGTCGCGGCGCCTGCGGGGCGCATCGTCGACGGCGCGCCGCCTCCGTCCGAGCTCCTCGTCGAGGTGCGACGCACGTCGCCGCGCCGCTACGGCCAGGTCGAGCTCCCGCCCCCGCTCGCCGAGCCCCGCCTCGACTTCCGCGTGGACGCTGCGACGGCGCAGGCCTACGAGGTTCGTGCGGGCGAGTACATCCAGGTCATCGACATCGAGGGGAAGCAGTGCTCCGACTTCCTCGCCTTCCATCGACGCAAGCTCGAGGCCGGGCTCGAGCGGGGCCTCGACGCGACGACGACCCGCACGCTCATGGGCCAGGCGTACCCTCAGCCCGGCCTGCACGGGAAGTTCTACGACGTGGACATGGACCCGCTCGTCGAGGTCGTGCGCGACACGGTCGGTCGCCACGACACGTTCGCGCTCGCATGCACCGCCCGCTACTACGAGGACATGGGGTACCCCGGCCACGTCAACTGCACGGAGAACTTCAACGGCCAGGTCGCCCGCTACGGGATCGCCCCGCGCAAGGGCTGGGAGGCGCTGAACTTCTTCTACAACACGGGCTTCGACTCGAACATGGTCCTCGTCATGGACGAGCCGTGGTCCCGGCCGGGTGACTACGTCCTCCTGCGAGCGCTCACCGACCTCGTGTGCGCGTCCTCCGCGTGCCCCGACGACATCGACCCCGCGAACGGCTGGCAGATCACGCCGGTGCAGGTCCGCGTGTACGCGCCCGACAACACGTTCTCGATGGCGATCGCCCATCGCGTCACGCCGGACGCGCCGCCTGTGCTCACGAAGGAGACATCCTTCCACCCTCGCACGAGCGCGCTCACGAGGAGCTTCGTCGAGTACCGCGGCTACTGGCTCCCCCAGCGCTTCGACAACCACGGCGCGATCGCCGAGTACTGGGCCTGCCGCGAGAAGGTCGCGATCATGGATCTCTCGCCCCTCCGGAAATGGGAGATCCTCGGCCCCGACGCGGAGCGCCTCGTCCAGCTCGCGATCACCCGAGACGCGCGACGCCTCGCGGTCGGCCAGGTGACATACACCGCGGTCTGCAACGAGACGGGTGGGATGATCGATGACGCGACCGTGTACCGGCTCGGCCAGGACAACTTCCGCTTCGTCGGCGGCGACGAGTACGACGGGATCTGGCTGAAGGAGCTCGCTGACCGCCACGAGCTAAAGGTGTGGGTGAAGCCCTCGACCGATCAGCTCCACAACGTCGCCGTCCAGGGCCCCGAGAGTCGCGAGGTCCTGAAGAAGATCGTCTGGACGCCGCCCTCGCAGACGCCGCTCGCCGACCTCAAGTGGTTCCGCTTCACCGTCGGCAGGATCAAGACGTACGACGGGATCCCGATCGTCGTCTCGAGGACGGGCTACACGGGCGAGCTCGGGTACGAGGTCTGGTGCCACCCCTCGGATGCGCCGGCGGTCTGGGACGCAATCTGGGAGGCGGGCGAGGAGCACGGGATCACCCCGCTCGGGCTCGAGGCGCTCGACATCCTCCGCATCGAGTCGGGGCTCATCTTCGCGGGCTACGAGTTCGACGACCAGGTCGATCCCTTCGAGGCAGGGATCGGGTTCGCCGTCGACTTCCGTACCGAGGACGACTTCGTCGGACGGGCTGCCCTCGAGGAGCGCGCCGCGCACCCGCAGCGCGCGCTCGTCGGGCTCGAGCTCGAGGGCTCGGAGACAGCCGGGCACGGCGACCCCGTGTACGTCGGCCGCCAGCGCGTGGGCGTCGTCACGAGCGGCACGCGGAGCCCCATCCTCCGCAAGAACATCGCCCTCTGCCGCATCGCCGTGCAGTACGCGGAGCTCGGGACGCGCGTGGAGGTCGGCAAGCTCGACGGTCTCCAGAAGCGCATCCCCGCGACCGTCGTCCGCTTCCCCTTCTACGACCCCGAGAAGACGCGCCCGCGCTCCTGAGGCTCGCTCCCCGCGGACGAGGCGGGTCCGTCGTCGAGCCGGGCCTCGAGCCCACAGTGGGCGCCGAAGCGGTGGAAGACAGCGAGGGCCTCGCGAGCGCCGCGCTCGACCGAACGCGCTCACGCGGTCTCGCGGAAGCGGGAGGCGAGGACCTCGAGGAGGCCGATGGCAGCGCGCGGGTTCCGCTCGAGCGCAGCGAGGAGCGTGTCTCGCGTCACGACGAGGCAGCGCGTCGGTTCGAGCGCCGTGACGTCTGCGATGCGCCGCCCCTGCGGATCGAGCACCTCGATCTCGCCGACGATCTCGCCAACACCGAGCGCAAGCGACCGACCGGGCCGCTCAACCCGTACCGCTCCCTCGACGATGAGCATGAGCTCCGCACCCGGCTCGCCTCGGCGCATGAGGACGTCACCCCGACCGTACTCCCGCTCGACGCCGAGGGCGAGGATTGGCTCGAGGAATTTCTGGGGGAGCGCAGAGAAGACACGCAGGTCGCGCACGAGCCGCTCGTAGCGACCGCCGTGGAAGAGGAGCGGCTCGCCTTCGCCGTAGTACGCGTACACGACCTGCGCGAGGAAGAGCGAGTGGTCACCGCCCCAGTACGAGCGTACGACGCGCGTCGCCAGGTGGGCGAGCGCTCCCTCGACGAGTGGCGTGTCGTGCACGAGCTCGAAGCGAGGCTCGATCCCCTCCGCTCCCGGCCTGCCCGCGAAGTGGTCGGAGAGCGCCGCTTGCCCGGCCTCGAGGACGCTGACGCCGAGGCGCATTCCGGCATGGAGAAGGTCGTTCATGCGGGCGCGACGATCGATGGAGACGAGGACGAGCGGCGGCCGCAGCGAGACGGACATGAAGGCGTTCGCCGTCATCCCGTGGACGCTGTCCCCAGCCCGCGCGGTGAGGATCGTCACCCCGGTCGCGAACATGCCGAGCGTCTTGCGGAACGCGATCGCGGGATCGCCCTCGAGCCCGGCACCGAGCTCGAGCTCCTCGGCCGCCGGGAGCGCGTCGAAGGACGCTCCAAAGGCCTCCGGCGCGGCGATCGCATCCGCCAGCGCGACCTCGAACTCGTCCGGCAGGTCGGTCGGCAGTGCCATAGACCGGACTCTACTCGCGACGAGAACGTGCATAGACGGTTGCAACCGTCTGCCACGCCACCGATAATCGACTCCGTGGCAGAAGCCAACCGTCTCCTTGGGCGCCGTGGCGGGCGCGGGAGCGTCGAGGCCGCGCGCGCCGCGTGCTGCCGCCGCCCGGGAGCCGACGATCAAGCGAGTGAAAGGAGTCGCGGATGCACACGCTAGCGAGCGTGGTCGCGCAAGCGACGCCGAGGTTCCCGGAGCAGGTGACGACGGACTCGCTCGTCCAGAACCTCGTCTACGCCTCGGGCACGGTCGGCGCGCTCGTCATCCTCGCGGGCCTCATCCTCGTCGACCTCGGCGGCGTGCGCCGCGTGAACGTCTTCGCCGCGGCGATCGAGAAGCTCGTCGGGTTCTTCATCGGGTTCGCGACGTACTTCCTCATCGGGTTCGCGCTCTGGAACTGGCAGTACTACCAGGCCTTCGAGGTCGAGAACGCGCTCTGGCAGTCGATCAAGGACTTCTGGCTCGGCGGAGCTCTCGCGAGCGAGTTCGCGCAGAACGTCGATCCGGAGGTCTTCCCGGGGCTCAACAACTTCCAGATCTTCATCTTCTTCCTCGCGTGCTTCGCCGGGATCGTGAACGTCCTCCTCCACCTCGCGGTGACGGAGCGGATGAAGGCGAGCGCGTACTACATCGTCTGCTTCTTCGCGGCGATCATGTCCTCGCTCCTCAGCTACTTCACCTGGGGCTCGACGGGACCGCTGACGAACGCCGGCTACCACGACTTCTTCGGCGCCGGGTTCGTCTACCTCTTCCCGGCGGGGATGGCGCTCGTCTTCGTGCGGAAGCTCGGCGCGCGACCCGGGATGTACCACTCGCACCCGAAGGTGCCGCAGTTCCGCTCGTACAACCTCGGGCTGACGGTGCTCGGCGTCGTTTTCATCATCAGCGGCCTGCCGATGGTGATCCTCTCCTGCCTCTTCTTCTTCGAGCCGGGCGCGTATGCCGTCGCCGTGAACATGACGGAGTCGAGCGTCGGCATCGCCTTCAACAACCTCGGTCTCGCCTGGTGCGCCGGAGCGCTCACGGGCGCGCTCATCGCCTACCGGACGAAGAAGTACATCTACACCCTGCTCGGGCCGTTCGCGGGCTACGTCTCCGGCTCTCCGGCCTTCGACCTCTACGAGCCGTGGGTGATGTTCCTCGTCGCGCTCTTCGCGCCCGTCGTCGCCTACGTCGTCTACGAGTGGACGCAGAAGCGCAACTGGGACGAGCACAAGCTCACGCCGCTCTTCCTCGGCACCGGCTCGTACGGGCTCATCATGGTCGGCCTCATCGAGTGGGGGACGAAGCAGGGCGGCTACCTCGGGATCGAGAGCGGTGAGTTCGCCTTCCAGAACGCGTCGATGAACGTCTTCTGGCAGATCCTCGGCATCCTCCTCTCGGTCGGGTTCGGCGTCGTGACCGCCGCCGTCCTCGCGCCAATCCTCGAGCGGACGACGGGGCTCAAGCTCGACGAGGACGAGCAGGTCATCGGCCTCGACTGGGGCGAGTGGCAGATCCGCCACGACATCGAGCCGGAGTGGGGCGAGCTCACGCCGCCCGCTGCTGCTCCTGCCCCGGGCGACTAGCGACCTCCGAGGGGTCTCGACGAGGAGGCCGGGCCTCGCGCCCGGCCTCCTCTCGCGCGCTCGGGGGGCCGGCGCGGCGGGCTTGGCACCGCCGGGAGGACTCGCTATCATGTCCTGCAGTACGCAACTCTATTGCGCAAGGAGCAACAGATGGAGATTCCAGGGAGCGCTCGCTACGTCGTCGTCGGGGCCGGGATCCACGGCCTCTCGACCGCCTACCACCTCGCGCTCGAGCTCTCCTCGCGGGAGCTCGGCTCCGGGGAGGACATCGTCGTCCTCGACAAGTCCGGGCCTGGCGCGGGGGCGTCCGGCATCGCCTGCGGCGTCGTCCGCAACAACTACTTCCAGCCCGCGATGAGCGAGCTCATGCAGGCCTGCGTCGAGGTGTGGGAGTCCGACCCTGAGGCGTACGCGTACAACCCCGTCGGCTACATCGCGCTCGGCGCTGCCGTCCAGGAGAGCGACCTCATCGCGACGTACGAGCGCCAGGAGCGGATCGGCTACCGCTCCGAGCTCATCGTCGGCGCAGCCGAGGTCGACGCGCACATGAAGGCACTCTTCCCCGACTGGCGGGCGCAGGGCGTCACCGTCTGCCTCCACGAGCACCAGGGGGGCTTCGCCTTCAACATGGACTCGGTCCACGGCCTCTACGGGAAGTGCCGCCAGGAAGGCGTGCGCGTCCTCTCGGGCGTCGAGGTCACGGGCTTCGAGGATCGAAGCGACGGCTCGATCGCCGCGGTCGAGACGTCGTACGGCCCGATCGAGGTCGGGGAACAGGTCGTCGTCGCCCCCGGCCCGTGGGCGAAGCGGTTCTGGACGATGCTCGGCCTCCCGGAGCGGATCGACATCCGCACGCCGTCCGGCGAGACCCTCCGCGACCAGCGGATGTGGACGTACTGGAACCTCCAGGAAGGCGAGATCACCGTCGACCCGCTCCTCTTCGCCACCGCCGACGGCGGCGCGCCGCCCGTCATCCACCTCGATACCGACGCGCCGCTCTACACCGACGACGGGAGGCTCGTCACCGACGAGCTCTGGGGGATCTACTTCAAGCGCGACCGCCACGGCGTCCAGGGCGGAGCGTCCCCGCTCGTCGTCGAGGGCGACGTCGAGCTCGACCCCTACCCGATGACGACGAACGTCGATCCCGGGTTTCCGGACATGTGGTGCGCGGCGCTCTCGCACGCGATGAGCCGCTTCGAGGGTTGCCGGGCGCACTACAAGATGGCCCGCTCGGGTGGGGTCGGCGCCTTCACCGCCGACAACTTCCCGATCTTCGACTACCTCCGCCCGAACCTCTACGCGATCCTCGACTCGAACCACGGCTACAAGATGATCGGCGTGGGCAAGGAGGTGGCGCGGATCCTCGTCGGCGAGCACTCGCGCCTCCTCTACCCCTTCCGCTACGAGCGCTTCGAGACGGGCGACCTGCACCCGGTCTCGAGCTCCCCGTACCCCTGGTCGTAGGCAGGTGCCCGGCTCCGGGCCGGGCACCTGCGCCTCGGTTCGTGGGCGGAGCGAGGGATCGCGGGCGAGACGCTCGAGCGACTCGCCCTCCTGCTCCTACGCCGGCGCGCCGGCGGTCGCGAACTGCGGCATCACCTGCTCGGCGATGAGCCGGAGTTGGCTTTGGACGTCCGGCACGTCGACGTCCTTCCCGGTGAAGATCTTGAGGATCGCGGGATCCGTGATGCAGCAGATCATGTGGTTCACGCCCGCCTCCTCGAACTCCTTGATCCGAGCAGCGCACTCGTCTGGCGTGCCCGCGATGGAGAGCCGCTCGGCGATCTCGGGGGTCGTGAGCTCGTAGGCCCGGTCGAGGTCGCCCTGCCCGAGCGCGGCGACGATCTCCTGGAGCTCAGCCGGATCGAGCCCGTGCAGGCGCACCTGCTCCTCCGGCATAGAGGAGATGTAGAAGGCGACGATCGAGCGCGCCGCGACCTTCGCCTTCTCCGAGTCGGGGCCGCAGGTGATGACGCACCAAGCGCCGATGTCGAGCGTCCGCCAGTCGCGGCCGGCCCGCTCGGCTCCGATCTTCACGTTCTCGACGACGTGCTCGTACGCCTCCTTCGTGTAGCTGAGCGCGACGTGCACGCCATCCGTCGCCTCCCCGGCGAACTGGAAGGACTTCGGCCCGCGCATGGCGCCGATGTAGAGGGGCAGTCGCTCCTGGACGGGACGCGCGAAGGTGAAGAGCCCCGAGTAGCGGTAGAACTCGCCCTCGAAGGTGATCGCGCCCTCGTCGAGGAAGGTGCGCATGACCTGGTAGGCCTCCTTCACGCGGGAGAAGGCCTTGATCTTCCTCCAGTCCACGCCGTACTGGGCAAGGAGGCCGAAGTTGCCACAGGAGATGACCCCGTCTACGCGCCCACCCGTCAGCTCGTCCAGAGTCGCGAGCGCCTGGCAGATGAGCGTCGGCTCCCGGAGGTAGATGCCGGAGACGTTCGGCCCGAAGCGGATCTGCTTCGTCTTGTCCGCAGCAGCGGCGAAGACGAGCCAGAGGTCCTTATGCCACGTCTCGTCCGCCGCATAGCAGGCGTAGTACCCGAGCTCGTCCGCCGTCTTGATCATCTCGAGCGAGTCGGCGAGCGGGTAGTCGAGGAGTGTCACGTAGCTGAACTTCATGTGCTCCCCTCCTTCTCCGCCTCGATCTCGGCGAGGAGCTCCTCTCCAGAGATGACGGAGTCCGCGAAGTGGTCGTGCATCCAGGCAAGGTGCTCCCAGCGGCTGTCGACGATGCGGAGGGTGTCCCACGCAGGGATGTCCTGCTGGGGAGTGTGCTCCGTCATGAGCGCCGGATCGACCTCGTACACGTGGTCGAAGCGCATGATGACGCTGTCGGTGATGCGCTTCGCCTCGGGCGGCCGCTGCGCGGAGAGTCGGAAGCCGATCACGGCGTCACCTCCTCGTCCTCGTACGCCTCGTCGAGCAGGTACTTGCCTGGGTTCATGATGTTGTTCGGGTCGAGCGCGCGCTTGATCTTCTTCATCACCTCCCAGCCGCCGCCCATCTCCTCCGGGACGAGGTCGACCTCGCCCTCGCGGCAGGAGCCGTGGCAGGCGGAGATCGAGCCGCCGTAGCGGAGCGCGACGGCGGCGATGTCGCGCTTCGCCTCCACCCACGCGGCCCAGCTCTCGTCGTCCCAGCGCATCTCCCAGATGCCGATGTCGATCTCGGTCAGGTAGTCGGCCCAGGGCTTGTACGCCCCGTTCGTGTACGCGAACATCCCCCAGTCGTCGAACATGTCGAAGCGCTCCCGGAGGCGGTCGGCGATCGCGTGCCACTCCTCGCGCACCTTGGGGAGCGCCGAGTAGGGAATGGACGCGTCCTCGCAGTGCCAGCTCATGGGGACGACCTGCCCGTTGCGAAGGCGACCGTGGAGCGGCGTCGCGTACCGGTCGTGGCGCGAGGCCCAGTCGCCCTGCGAGATCTCGTCCCCGAGGTAGCGTCCGCCCGTCTCGAGCCCGATCCGCAGGAGCCGCTTCGCCCCGGCACGCACCTCGTCAGCGTTCCCGTACATCGCCGTCGCCACCACCGAGCGCACGTCCGCCGGCTGCGGGATGTACGCCTCGTCGTCGCGCCGCAGGTAGTCGAGCTTGCGCTCGTCGAAGAGGACGACGCCGGCGAGGGTCGCGATCCCGGAGGTAGCGAGAGCGCCCGTGGAGCGCCACGCCGTCAGGTAGTCGGGGTAGGCGAAGAAGGCCGAGAACTCCGCCTCCGGCCGTGGCACGAGCTCGAGCGTCGCCTCGGTGACGATCCCGAGCGTGCCCTGATGCCCCATGAAGAGGTGCTTGAGCTGGTAGCCCGAGGAGGACTTCCGCACCTTCTTCCCCCCTCCGTCGCCGACGCGGATGATCTCGCCTGTCGGCAGGACGAGCTCGAAGGAGACGACGAGATCGCGCGTGTGACCGTAGCGTCCGCCGATGAGCGACCACCCGCTCGTACCGATCCGTCCGCCGACGAGCGAGCAGGGGTAGGAGGCCGGGTTGTCGGGGTAGATGACCCCGTGCTTGCGGAGCTCCTCGTTGAGCTTGAGCATGTTGATGCCCGGACCGACGGTGACGGTGCGGTCGACGAGATCGATCTCCTTGATCTCGTTCATGAGCTTCACGTCGACGAGGATCCCGTGACGGAGCGGCACGGCGCCATCCGTGAGCCCGGTCCCGCCGGCGCGCGGGACGATCGGGATCCGGTGCCGGTTCGCGAGCTTCACGACCTCGGACACCTGCGCTGCCGTGCGCGGGAGCACGACCGCCGAGGGCGCGAACTCGTCCCAGCGATGGACGGGGAACGGCGCCGGCACACGTGCGCGGTTGAAGCGTGCCGAGCGCCCGGTGAAGACGTAGTCGTGCCCGCAGATCGCGCGCAGCTCGTCGGCGAGGGAGTCGGAGATCTCGACGATCGCCATCTCAGTCCACCTCCAGTCCGGCGGCCTGCGCGACGAGCTCCATGAGGTCGACGACCTCGATCGGCTGCTCGCGCTTGCCGCCCTGCTCGCTGAGAGGACGCTCCGACCATGCGCAGGCCGAGACGAGGGTGTCGATCTCGAGCGCCGCCGCCCGCTCGACCCGCCGGCGGGCGATCTCCGCCGCGATCTCCGGCCGCTCGATGGCGAACCCCGCCCCAGCGCCCGAGCAGTACGACCACTGCGTCACGTGGTCGACGTCCTTGAACGTCAGGCCCGGGATGGCACGGAGGATCTCCCGCGGCGCCTTGTGGATGCCCTTGCGCTTGTTGAGACGGCACGCGTCGTGGTACGTGACGACGCGCTCGACCGGGTTCGTCAGCTTCAGCGTGCCGTCGCGGACGAGCTCGGCGACGAGCTCGACGACGAGGACGAACTCGAAGTCGAGCTCCTCGCCGAAGTAGCGCGGGTAGTCCTCGGTGAAGGCGATGTAGTCGTGGGGGTCGAGGACGAGGATGCGCTTCGCCCCGACGGCCCGCCAGTCGGCGACGTTGTGCTCGGCGAAGCGCCGCGCCTGCTGGACGTACCCCATCTCGGCAGCGGGCCCTCCGCAGCACCACTGCTCCCGCATGAGCCCGAACTCGTACCCGACGTGCTTGAGGATGCGGGCAACCGCCCTCGGGAGCGAGGTGCGGTAGAACGCTGCCTCGCAGTCGCAGAAGAGCACGGTCTCCCCACCGATCGGGAGGTCGAGCCCCTTCGCCCAGTCGCGCACGTTCTCCTGGAGCGTCGGCCTCCCGTCGAGCACGGGCTCGTTCTTGTACTCGTTCGTGAGCTCGTTCCAACGCTTCCATCCGGGCTGCTCGATCCCGTGCTCGACCGCGAGCGCGCGCATCGCCTTCACGAGATCGACCGTTCGCGTCCGGAAGCGGTAGAAGTCGCCCGTGAAGAGCGTGTTCGGGCAGCGGAGCTCGCACGCCCCGCACTGCGTGCAGTTGACGTAGTCCTCGGCGACGTCCTCGATCGTGAGGAAGCCGCGCTCCATAGCGACGACGTTCGCGTGGAACGTCGTCGGGGTGTGCCGCTCGTCGCGAGTGACCTGCATGACCGGGCACACCTCGCGGCAGAACTTGTGCCCGGAGCTGTAGCAGTTGTACGCTGCGTTCCGCCACTCCTCGAGGAACTCGGCCGGCAGGGTGCTCGCCGTCGTGACCTCAGGAGCCGTTCCGTCGCCCATGTCCCTCCTTCCGCCGACGTCGACAGCAGGTCCCTCGATCCTAGAGGGATCGGATATAAGTGTCCAGGTGAGCCCGAAGCCGATCATCGGCCTCTCGGTGAGCTTCCACGACTTCGGCGACTACCAAGGGGTGGGGTTCGCGCGCCCGATCGCCGAGGTCGGCGGCATCCCCTTGACGCTGCCCCGCTTGCCGGAGGCGCTCGACGACCTCCTCGACGCCTGCGACGGAATCGTCATCGGCGGCGGCCGCGACATCGACCCCCGCCGCTACGGGCAGGAGCCCACGGAGCACCTCGCGCCGACCGAGCCGCACCGCGACGCGTTCGAGCTCGAGCTCGTGCCGCGCGTGCTCGAGCGGGGCCTCCCGCTCCTCGGCATGTGCCGAGGGATCCAGATCCTCAACGTCGCGCTCGGCGGCACGCTCGTCCAAGACCTCGCGCTCGAGCCCGCGTGGGCGGAGCACCCCTCCGACCGAGGCTGGCACCGCTGGAAGGAGGTGGAACAGGCGTCGCTCGAGGGGCGGCCCGAGGTGCCGCCGCACCCACGTCATCCCATCGTCGTCGAGCCCGGGAGCCGGCTCCAGGCCGCGCTCGGGGTGGATTCGATCGAGGTGGACAGCTTCCACCACCAGGCGCTCGCCGAGGTCGCGCCCGAGCTCCGCGTCGTCGCTCGCGCTCCCGACGGCGTGATCGAGGCGGTCGAGCTCCCGGGCGACGCATACGTGCTCGCGGTTCAGTGGGAGCTTCAGGAGGAGTGGCGGGTCGACCGGCGCTTCCTCGCCGTCTTCGAGCAGTTCGTGCAGGCGGCAGCGGAGCGCAGCGAGCTCGTCGCCCGGTAGCGAGCGTCCACGAGCTTGCCTCCGACAGCAGCGGACGCGAGGATGGCCCCGTGCTCCTGATCCTCCTCCTCGGGTTCTCGCCGCCGCTCATGCTCCTCACGCTCGCGCTCGCGCTCTACCTCGCGGTGATCGAGCTCCGCGAGCTCCAGCCGCACTACCTGTGGTGGATCTGGTGGCTCCTCCTCGTCTTCATGACGCACTTCATCGGCTACCTGCTCCTGAGGGCGTACGCTGTCTACCGGCGCTGGACTACCGCCCGGAGCGGGTGACGGGCGGCCCGGGCCGGAGCCCGCGCCGAGCCGAGACCTACGCGACCGCCCGCTCGGACGCCTCCTGGTCCTCGTCGCCCTGCTCGTCGCAGCGTTGGCTGTCGCACGCACGTGCGGCAAGCACGAGGACAAGGTCTCGAAAGACGAGGCGATCGAGATCGCGAAGGAGGAAGTCGACTTCGCTCCGTGCCCCGCGCGCCCCTGCGTCCAAGTACGCGCCGTCCAGCGCGGCATCCCGCCGCGCCTCGTCTGGATCGTCGGGCTCGCGCAGGAGCTCGACGACGACGGCAAGCCGCTGCGTGGAGAGACCGTGATCGTCGATGCCGCGACCGGCGAGATCTCGCGTCCCTGAGGGTGCCCGTGTGTACCACCCGCACATAGTCGGCGGGCGAACGCCGGTACGCGCGGACATGGACACCGCGCCGGGCGCTTCATACGGTCCCTGGGACGTGGAGCGCAACGCCTCGCGAGGAGGGGTCGGATGATCTCGTCGATCTTCTGGGTCGCCCAGGCCACCATCGAGGAGCTCGAGGAGAAGCTTGCCCTCGACTCGGCGATCCTGGCCGAGACCTTCTACTTCTGGACCGTCGTCGTCATGTGGCTGATCCACGTCGGCTTCATGGCGTACGAAGGCGGCGCTTCACGGCGCAAGAACCTCATGTCGACGGCGATGAAGAACATCCTCACGATCGCCGTCGTCACGCCGACCTTCTACTACTTCGGCTGGTACATCTACGGCTGCTTCCAGGAGGGCTGGCCGAAGAGCGGGCATGCGAGCCCGGCGGCGGCGGAGGGCTTCTGCGGCGCCTCGGCCCCGTGGTCCTCGGCGATGGGCCCGAACCTCCAAGACCACATCACCGGGGTCTTCTTCCTCGCCTTCCTCCTCTTCTCGTGGACGACCGGGTCGATCATGTCGGGAGCGGTCATCGAGCGGATCCGCCTCTCCGCGTACCTCATCCTGACCGCCATCCTCGGCTCGGCGGTCTGGATCATGGACGCAGCCTGGGGCTGGAGCTCCGGCGGCTGGCTCCCCCGCCAGTTTGGGTTCCACGACGCGATCGCGTCCGGGGTGGTGCACGGCGTGGCCGGCGTCTTCGCTTTCGGCGTCCTCCTCAACCTCGGCCCGCGCATCGGCAAGTACACGAAGGAGGGTCTCGCACGGT
>JAVQXS010000428.1:0-1789 GCA_033578065.1 Thermoleophilia bacterium | reverse complement strand
ATCGAGCGGCCCTTCCGGAGCCCGGTGGGCGAGTGGGGAGCGGCCATCGCCGCCATCATCGCGCTCGTCACCCTCGTCGCGATGTTCTGGAACGAGGACTACCGCGCCGGCGTCTACGGCGTGGCCGTCTTCTACCTCATCGCGCTCGCCTACTTCGCGCTCATCGGGCGGCACCGGCTCATCCTCTCCCCGGAGGAGGAGTTCGCCCTCACGAAGGGCGAGCACGGCCATCCGGAGACGGAGGGCTACGGCGTGACCCGGGTCGAGGACATCAAGGTCTAGGCTCGGGAGGACCGGGGACAGCGCGGGGGTCGGCAGGGCCGGCCCCCGCGTCCGAGGAGGGACGATGCTGAGCGTCGAGGCGCTACGGGAGCAGGTCGAGCGGGGCGACGTCGACACGGTGATCGTCGCCTTCACCGACATGCAGGGCCGGCTTCTCGGCAAGCGTCTGCACGGCGAGTTCTTCTGCGAGGAGGTCGATCGGGGTCACGGGATCGAGGGCTGCAACTACCTGCTCGCGCTCGACATGGAGATGGATCCCGTGCCGGGGTACGAGATCGCGAGCTGGGAGCAGGGCTACGGCGACTTCGCGCTCCGGCCGGATCTCGCGACGCTCCGTCGGATCCCCTGGCTCGAGGCGACGGCGCTCGTCCTCTGCGACGTCGTCTGGCACGACGGCACGCCCGTCCAGCCCTCCCCGCGACAGGTGCTCCGCTCGCAGATGGAGCGAGCCGCGGCGCTCGGCCTCACCCCGATGACGGGCTCGGAGCTCGAGTTCTACCTCGTCCGCGAGACGTACCGGGAGGCGTGGAACCGACGCTACGTCGAGCTCACGCCCTCCGTGCCCTACATCCTCGACTACCACATCCTCGCCTCGACCTTCGACGAGGGGCTCATCCGGCAGATCCGGAACGGGATGCAGGGCGCGGGCATCCGGGTCGAGACCTCGAAGGGGGAGGCATGGCCCGGTCAGCACGAGATCAACTTCCGCTTCGCGGACGCTCTCACGATGGCCGACAACCACGTCATCTACAAGAACGGGGCGAAGGAGATCGCGTACGCGAACGGCTGCGCGATCACCTTCATGGCGAAGCCGTTCGAGTCCTGGATCGGCAACTCGTGCCACATCCACGCCTCGCTCTTCCGGGACGGGGAGCCCGCGTTCCGCGACGACGACGCGCTGTTCGAGCGCTTCCTCGCCGGCCAGATCGCCTGCGCCGAGGAGCTCGCGCTCTTCTTCGCCCCGACCGTGAACTCGTACAAGCGGTACGCGGCCGGAAGCTGGGCGCCAACGACGCTCGCGTGGGGCTACGACAACCGCACGTGCGGCTTCCGGATCGTCGGGCAGGGCGCCTCGAGGCGCGTGGAGACGCGGATCCCTGGAGGCGACGTCAACCCGTACCTCGCGTTCGCGGCGATCATCGCCGCTGGCCTCTACGGCATCGAGCAGGAGCTCCCCCTCCCCCCGCCCCTTGAGGGCAACGCGTACGAGTCCGACGCGAGGCGGTTCCCCTCGACCCTGCGCGAGGCGATCGCCGCCCTCGAGGCGGGGACGGTGGCGCGCGCGGCGTTCGGCGACCAGGTCGTCGACCACTACCTCAACTACGCGCGGACCGAGCAGGCGCTCTTCGACAAGACCGTCACCGACTGGGAGCGGATGCGCTACTTCGAGCGCGGGTAGGCGGGCGGAGAGGGCCGTCGTGGCTCGCAGCCGTCGACGCGGACGGCGGCGCGACATCGGTACCTTCTCGCCATGATGAGCCTTCTACCTTCAAGCCACACCCTCGCC
>JAVQXS010000427.1:0-1820 GCA_033578065.1 Thermoleophilia bacterium | reverse complement strand
CGACGGCGGCGACGACCTCGTGCTCGCGGACGGCCTCCTCTGCGTACCGCGCTGCGCCCACCCCTCCCCACGCGCCTCCATCGGTCGAGACGAGGATGAGCGTGCGCTGGGGGACGGTCGGCCGCGCCTGTCCGAGCCCACCGTACGCTCGGGCGAGCTCGAGGAGCGTGGCTGTCCCGGACGCGTTGTCCCCCTCGCCCTGCAGCCCGTTGTCTCGATGAGCAACAACGACGATCGCCTGTGGCGAGCGTCCGCGCACCACGGTGATGACGTTCCGGAGCTCGATCGTCCCGAGACCAGGGAGCCTCTCCCTCCACACCCGTTCCTCCGTGGGGAGGCCGAGGGCGGCCATCGTCTGCCGGTACCACGCGGCTGCGAGCGCCGCCTCAGGGGTGCCAGGAACGCGGAGTGGGTACGCGCTCGAGAGCTCGGCAGCGAGGGAGGCGGCGGAGGCAGCGTCGAAGGCGGGCGCCGCCAGGGGTCTCGGGAGGACGCCGGGCGTCGAGATCGCGAGCAGGGCGATGACGATGGCTGGGATGAGGACGAGGGCCGCAGTCCGAACGAGGTGGGCGTCGACCGCCTGCTCGGGCGGACGACGACGTCGCCGCCTCGGAGGCCGGGCCGCAACCATGGCGGGGCTATAGTAGGCGGCCCCCTCCCTCCCCGTCCCACCGACCTGTCCGTGCATCGCCAGCCGACCATCCTCCTCGTGGACGACGAGGAGCCCATCCAGACGTTGCTCACGTACCCGCTCGAGCGCGACGGCTACCGGGTCGTGCAGGCGTGGGACGGCGAGGAGGCGCTGCGCCGCTTCGACGAGGAGGAGCAGGTCGACCTTGTCGTCTTGGACGTGATGCTGCCGAAGCTCGACGGCCTCGAGGTGTGCAACCGGCTGCGAGCTCGCAGCACCGTGCCGATCGTCATGCTCACCGCCAGGGGCGAGGAGCTCGACAAGGTGCTCGGCCTCGAGCTCGGCGCCGACGACTACATCACGAAGCCGTTCTCGGTGCGGGAGTTCCGCAGCCGCGTGCGCGCGCTCCTGCGGCGGGCGTCGTTCGCTCCGGCGGCCTCTCGGCGGGAGCGGATCATCGAGCAGGGCGAGCTGCGTATCGACGTCCCACGCCGCACCGTCGAGGTGCGAGGGAAGCCCGTCTCGCTCACGTTCATCGAGTTCGAGCTCCTCGTCCTCCTCGCGTCGAGTCCCGGCATCGTCTTCTCGCGCCGGGAGCTCCTCGAGCGCCTGCGGGGCAGCGCCGAGTACCGCGAGCCACGTACGATCGACGTGCACGTGCGGCACCTCCGCGAGAAGATCGAGCGCGACCCCTCGAATCCGGAGCTCATCCTCACCGTTCGCGGCGCGGGCTACCGGTTCCGGCCGTAGGGAGCGCGGTGAGGATCCCGGGCGGCATCCGGGTACGCCTCGCCCTCACGCTCGCCGGGATCGTCGGCATTGCGCTCGCCGTCGCGTACGCGATCGTCGTCCCCTCGCTCGAGCAGCGGTTCGTCGACGCGCGGCTCGATCAGCTCGAGGAGGCTGCCCTGCCGCTCGCCGGAGAGCTGCCCGAGGATCGCCTGCGCTGGCCCGAGGCCCTCGACTCCTTCGCGGCGACCGCGGACGCCCGCGTCGTCGTCTTCGATGTGCTCTCGAAGACGCCCCCGGCGCTCGCCGTCTTCGCCGACTCCCAGCGACGGAGCTCGAGGGACGTCCAGGACGACCCGGTCGCTCTGCGCTCCGTGCTCAGCGGCGAGCTCGAGCGCGGCCGGGTCTCTACAGGCATGGACGAGTACGCATCCGTCGCGCTGCCGACGGAGGACGGGAG
>JAVQXS010000426.1:0-1821 GCA_033578065.1 Thermoleophilia bacterium | reverse complement strand
TTCCCGTGCTCTTCTGCTCGCCGACGATGGAGCTCGGCGTCGACATCGCCGAGCTCAACGTCGTCAACATGCGGAACGTCCCACCGACGCCCGCGAACTACGCGCAGCGGAGCGGCCGCGCCGGCCGCTCCGGCCAGCCGGCCCTTGTCTTCAACTACTGCGCTGCCGGAAACTCACACGACCAGTACTTCTTCCGCCGCCCGACGCTCATGGTCTCAGGCCAGGTGAAGCCTCCGCGGCTCGATCTCACGAACGAGGACCTCGTCCGCGCGCACGTGCACGCGGTCTGGCTCGCCGCCTCGGGCGTCTGGCTCGGCTCCTCGCTCGCCGAGCTCCTCGAGCTCGATGAGGAGGATCGGACCTTCCCGCTCCGTCCCTCGAAGCGCGAGCAGCTTGCCGACCCGTCCGTGATCGAGCGCGCGCGCCCGCGGGCCGAGCGCATGCTCGAGCGGATCCCCGGCCTCGCCGAGGCCGAGTGGTACTCCGAGGGTTGGCTCGACGAGACGCTGCACGGTGCCGTCCTCGCCCTCGACCGCGCCTGCGACCGCTGGCGGGGCCTCTACCGCGCCGCGATCGAGGCGCGCGAGACCCAGCACGCGATCATCCTCAGTCAGGCACACACGCCCGCGACGAAGAGCATGGCGAAGCGCCTCCGCGCCGAGGCCGAGGCCCAGATTGAGCTCCTCCGCGGCGGAGAGGAGCACCGCGCCTGGCAGTCCGACTTCTACAGCTACCGCTACTTCGCGAGCGAGGGCTTCCTGCCCGGCTACAGCTTCCCGCGCCTCCCGCTCTCCGCCTACATCCCTGGCCGCCGTGGACGCCAGGGCCGTGAAGAGTTCTTGCAGCGCCCGCGCTTCCTCGCCATCTCCGAGTTCGGGCCGGGGAACATCGTCTACCACGAGGGCTCCCGCTACCTCGTCAACCGCGTCTTCCTACCAACGGAGCGCACCGAGGAGAACCGCCTGCCGACAGCCTCGGTGAAGCTCTGCACGAGCTGCGGCTACCTGCACCCGCTCGCCGACGGCGATCCCGGCCTCGACCTCTGCGAGCAGTGCGGAGCGCCCCTCGAGGTCATGCACGACCTCTTCCGCCTCCAGAACGTCGGTACGCGCCGGCGTGACCGCATCAACTCCGACGAGGAGGAGCGCGTGAGACTGGGCTTCGAGCTGCGCACGGGGATCCGCTTCGCCCGCCGCGACGGGGAGACGACGCGCATCGCGCACGTCGCCGCCGACGGCACGGCTTGGGGAAAGCTGACCTACGGGGGCGCGGCGACGCTCTGGCGCATCAACGTGGGGTGGACGCGGCGCAAGAACCCGAACCAGCTCGGCTTCCTCCTCGACACCGAGCGCGGGTACTGGAACCGGAGGGAGCAGCCCGTCGTAGACGATCCCGAGGATCCGCTCAGCCCGTCCCAGCAGCGCGTGATCCCCTACGTCGAGGACCGCCCTCCTCCTCGCGCCCGCCCGTCCGCTCGACCCCGAGCTCGCAGCCTCCCTGGCCGCCGCCCTCAAGAACGCGATCCAGATCGAGTACGACCTCGAGGACTCCGAGCTCGCGGTCGAGCCGCTCCCGAGCCGGAACTTCCGCCGCCAGCTCCTCTTCTACGAGGCGGCCGAAGGAGGCGCGGGCGTCCTGCGCCTCCTCGCGACCGACCCCGACGCGCTTCCCCGCGTCGCCCGCCAGGCGCTCGAGCTCTGCCACTTCGACCCCGACTCGGGCGAGGACCGCCACCGCGCCCCCCGCGCGAGGGAGGACTGCACCGCTGCCTGCTACGACTGCCTGCTGAGCTACGGGAACCAGTCCGACCACCGCCTGCTC
>JAVQXS010000425.1:0-1824 GCA_033578065.1 Thermoleophilia bacterium | reverse complement strand
GATCTCGAAGATCCGCTCGCCCGCGGCGGTCGCGCGCTGCGCCTGTCCGATCCACATGCCGAGCATCCGTACTGGCACGACGAGCATCGCGAGGAGGAGGTTGAAGGCGAAGAACGCCCCGAGGGTGAGCCTGCCCTCGACGACCATCCACCCGGCCGCGAGGAGGACGAGCGCCTGCGCGACGAGGGGGAGGAACGAGAGGAGCGGCAGGTAGAGCGCGCGCTGGCGACTCGCGGCGAGCGTCCGGTCGAAGACCGCGTCCGCGGCGCGCCGGAAGCGCGCGCTCGCGCGCTCCTCCTGGGCGAACGCCTTCACGACGTGGACGCCCGAGATCGTCTCCTCGGCGACGGTGGCGACGTCGGCGAGCGCCTGCTGGACGTCGCGGAGCACCGGATGGGAGATGCGGCTGTACCGGTAGGCGGCGACGAGGATCGCAGGGGCGACCGCCGAGGCGACGAGCGCGAGCTCCCACGAGTAGACGACGAGCACGGCCGCGACGACGAGGACGGTGACGACGTGCTGGGCGAAGAAGATGAGCCCGTAGCCGAGGAAGAAGCGCACCGACTGGAGGTCGACCGTCGCTCGGGACATGAGCTGTCCCGTCTGGCTGCGGTCGTAGAAGCCGAAGGAGAGGCGGAGGAAGTGCGCGTAGAGCGCGTCGCGGAGGTCGTACTCGACGCCGAGCGCCTGCCGGCCGGCGATCATCCGACGGCCGAGCATGAGGAGCGCCCGCGCGAGGCCGAGCGCGACGATCGCGAGGAGCCCGAGGGCGAGCGCGCGCCGCGAGGGCTCGCTGCGCCCGAGCTCGTCGATGACGGCTCCGGAGACGACGGGGACGAGGATGCCGACGACCTGCGCGGCGATGGCGAGGAGGCTGGAGACGAGGAGCGATGCCCGGTACGGGCGGAGGAACCCGAGCAGGCGCGCGAACGTCCGCGCGCGGCTCGGCGCGCAGGCTCGCGCTTCTTCTCCTCGACCCGCCACGCCAGCGTAGGGTACGTCCCGTGCTCGAGTCCGTGCCGAACGTCTCCGAGGGCCGCGACCGCGACGCCGTCGCCGCCATCGGCGCGGCAGCCGTCGATCGTGGCGCGCGCCTCCTCGACGTCCACTCGGACGTCGACCACCACCGCTCCGTGCTCACGCTCGCCGCCGAGCCCGAGACGATCGTCGAGGCGCTCCTCGCCCTCGCCCGGACGGCGCTCGACGTCATCGACCTCCGCCACCACGAGGGCGTCCATCCGCGCGTCGGCGCCCTCGACGTCGTCCCCATCGTCCCGATCGGGGATGCGGACATGGCCGAGGCGAGTCGCGTCGCGCTCGCCGTCGCCAAGCGGATCGGGGAGGAGCTCGAGGTCCCGGTCCTCCTCTACGGGGCGGTGGGGGAGGGGCGGCGTCCTGCCTTCTACCGGCGGGGTGGGCTCCCCGAGCTCGCACGCCGTCTCGAGAGCGGAGAGCTCGTGCCGTACGCGGGCCCGGCGCGGCTGCCCCCTCGCTCCGGCGCCGTGCTCGTCGGAGCGCGAGCCCCGCTCGTCGCCTACAACGTCGAGCTCGCGACCGCCGACGTGAGGCCGGCGCGCGAGATCGCGGCGGCAGTCCGGGAGTCGGGCGGAGGCCTCCCGGGCGTGCAGGCGATCGGGCTCCTCCTCTCGTCCGTGGGCCGCGCGCAGGTGAGCATGAACGTCGTCGACCTCGACGCGACCCCGCTCCACGTCGTCTACCGCGAGGTCGAGCGGCTCGCGGCCGAGCGCGGGATCGCCGTCGCGGGCGGCGAGCTCGTCGGCCTCGTCCCCGAGCGCGTCCTCGCCGAGGCGGAGGAGGCCGGCG
>JAVQXS010000424.1:0-1827 GCA_033578065.1 Thermoleophilia bacterium | reverse complement strand
GCCAGTCACACGGCTCGAGGGGGGAAGGAGCGGAGACCCGCTCGTCGCCGCCGTGGCTCTCGGGGACCGCGCGGATCGCCCACCAGACGACGCCAGCGAGGTACGCGACGGGGATCTTCAGCACGACGAGCATGAAGAACGCCTCCCACACCGACGCCGAGGTCACGCGGAGAGTCTAGGCCACGAGGCGCCCTAACACCACCCTCACACCCGAGCCGCTAGGGTGCAGGCGCCTCGAAGACCGCTCGACTCGATCCCGGAGGTGTCGCCCGTGACCCGCACCGTCCGTCTCGCCCTGACCGTGTCCGCCGTGGCAGCCCTCGCGGCGCTCGCCGCGCACGCGAGCCCTCGCGCCGTCGCCGCGGAGCGGATGTGGCTCGGCTTCCACGACGACCCGAGCTACCGCTGGGTCGCCGACCGGGACCGGCGCGCGGAGCGGGCAGCTGCCGACGGAGCCTCGATCGTCCGTCTCCTCGTCGAGTGGAACCGAGCGGCGCCGCGTCGACCCGCGAGCCCGGCGAACCCCTTCGACCCGGCGTACGTGCTCGATGACGTCGACGAGGCGGTGCGCCGGGCGCAAGAGCACGGGCAGGAGGTGATGCTCACGATCTCCGGCACCCCGAGCTGGGCGAACGGCGGCAAGCCCCCGAACGTCATGCCGACGCGGCTCAGCGACCTCACGAGCTTCGCGCGCGCGATCGCCACTCGCTACTCGGGGCGCTACAACGGGTACCCGTTCGTCCGCTTCTGGTCTGTCTGGAACGAGCCGAACCTCCAGCTCTTCCTCACCCCCCAGTTCGACGCTCGCGGCCGCTCCGTCGCCCCGGCGAACTACGCGCGGCTCTACGCCGCCGCCTACGCGGGCATCAAGGCCGGGAACCCGAGCGCCCTCGTCGCGATCGGCGAGACCTCCGCCCGCGGCACCGACAAGCCAGGCGGCCTCCGTCCCACCCACTCGCCGGCGAGGTTCGCCGAGCTCGTCGCGAAGGCGAACCCGCGCCTCCAGTTCGACGCGTGGGCGCACCATCCGTACCCGTCCGTCCCGAGCCTGCGTCCGAGCCAGCGCGTCCGGTGGCCGAACGTGTCCCTCGCCTCCTTGCCCCAGTTCCAGAAGAGCCTGAGGACGTGGTTCAGGCGCAGCGACGTGCGCATCTGGGTCACCGAGTACGCGCACGAGACGCGGCCCGAGGATCCCCTCGGCGTCCCGTACGCGACCCAAGCCACGTACCTCCGTCAGGCAGTGCAGATCGCGCGCAGCTACCCGTTCGTGGACATGTTCATCTGGTTCGTCTACCAGGACGACCAGGGGCAGCCCTGGGACTCCGGCCTCTACCGCCGCAACGGCGCGGCGAAGGGGTCGTCCGCCGCCGTCTTCCGGAGCCTCGCCGCCCCTCTCGACGCGCGCAACCCCGTCATCTCCCTGCGAGCTGGAACCCTCACCCCGCTCGTCCGCCTCTACGCCCGCCGGTACTGCGCGAACGACCCGATCGGCACCCCCATCGGCATGACGTGGCGCATCTTCCAGGGGGGGCGCCTCATCGCCGTCGACCAGCAGACGTCGCCGCTCCTGCGGGACTGCACCGTCACCGCGCGCCTCCGGTTCCCGGGAGGCGGCGTCCGCCGTGGAGTGACGTACACGGCGACCTTCGAGCTCAACGACCGAAACGGGATCCTCGTCGACCGACGGCTGACGATCCGCGGCACCTGACGAGACCGGAGGCCTGCAACAGCGGGGGGTCAGGTCCGAAGGGGACCCGACCCCCACGCGTCGCCGTCCTCGCGCTCACAGGTGGCTCGTCGTCCCCGCGAGGCTCGGCTCCTCGGCGG
>JAVQXS010000423.1:0-1830 GCA_033578065.1 Thermoleophilia bacterium | reverse complement strand
AGAGGTGGCGCGCGTTCTCCGGCACGTGATCCTTCGCCCACGGCCGCCTCGAGAGGTCGGCGACGTAGCCCTCGCGGGCGAGCGGGAGCACGGACTGGAGCCCGCCGGAGCCAGCGGTGACGTAGAAGACGTCGGGAGCGTTCCCCGCCTGGAGCTGCGTGCGCAGCGCCTGCGCGTACGCCGTTCCGATGGGCAGGAACGTCGCGTCCACCTTGATGTTCGGGTACCGCTGCTGGAACTTCTCGATGACCGCTTGCATCTGCACGTTCCCGCCTGCACCCGTCGACTGGGCGAGGAGCTTCAGGGTCACCGTCTGCGACGGAGCCCCACTCGCGTTGACGGCGAGCACGAGCGCCGCCGAGAGCGCGGCGACGAGCGCGAGGACCGTCGCGCGCGGGCGCCCGCGAGACTCGCCGCGAGTGCTGCGATGTCTCTCCACGACTACCTCCTTCACTGGTTGAGCCTGCCTTTCCGAACGGTCATGCGGGCACCGGGCTCGTCCTCTCGATGAGACGGAGGAGGTGCCCGAGATGTTGCGCGGTGAGCGCGAAGGCGTCGACCTCGTCTGCATCGAGCCAGGCGTTGCCGCCCCACTCGCTGCAGACGAAGCCTCCGTACTCGCCGTGCCGGAGCACGGCGATGAGCTCCGCGTCGCGGACCGAGGGGTCGCTGCCCGACGCGTCGAGCTCCCAGAACTTCGCGTGCACGTGCGCGATGCGGGGGATGTGGGGACGCCAGGCCTCGGGATCCTGGCGTCCGAAGCGCGCGAAGCCCGAGCGGCGGAGGTCGAGCAAGGCCACTGGGGCTCCGGCGTTCCCGAGGGCTCGGAGAACGTCGGCGGTGGGCGCCCCCTCCTCCCAGCGCGCGACCGCGTCCTCGAGCGTGGCCCGTGGGAAGCCGGCCGCGAGGAGGGCATCGGTGAACGTCGACGGAATCCGACGCATCGAGATCGAGAAGTCGAGGACGAGCCCGAGGCCCGGGCTGTCAAGGCGCTCGACGAGCTCGAGGAGGCTCGCGACGCCCGGATCGTCCGGCCGTTGCTCGCCCTGAATCTCGATCGCCACGGCGACACCGGCCTCCTCGGCGAGCGGTGCCGCGCGCTCGAGCACGTCGAGCGGGACTCCGCTGTGGAGGCGGGCGACCGGGAACCCGAGCGCCGCCGCGGTCGCGATCTGGGCAGCGAGCTCGCCGAGCGCTTCCTTCGGCGTCAGGCTCCGGTCGGAGCGTCGGAAGAGGTCGACGTAGACGCCGATCGCGGCCGGCTCGAGCTCGAGCTCGTCGAGGAGGCGCCGGAAGGCGAGGATCTCCTCCTGCGCGAGGCGTGGGAAATCGCGCCAGAGCTGGGCTCCGATGACCTCGACCCCCGTCGGGGATCCGGACTCCGTCAGACGTCGGAGGAGGTCCGGAAGCGTGAGCTCGCCTCCGATCCACTCGTCGCTGAACGAGAACGTGCTCGCTGCGAGCTTCACCGACGCTCTGCTGAGGTTAGAATTGGAGTTCGGATTCGGGACTTATACAGCGCGCCGTTCGCCGCGTCAAGGGGCGCGGAGACCTCTCGACCTCGGTGCTCGCGCGCTCGGAGAGACGCGTCGCGTCAGCCGCGTCGTCGCTGCGCTCGAGCGGCTGCCGACCCGGGATGGCAGAGGAGGTAGGCGGTGCACGCCGCGGCCACCTCTGCGACGAGCTCGTCCCAGGGGATAGGGCGATCGCTCTCGAACGTCGGGCCGTACATGACCTGACGCGCGAAGGTGCAGTACGCCATCCGGTACGCGACGTCGACGGCCTGCTCCGGCTCCGGGTGCCGGATCTCCGCTCGGTGCTCGAGGATCG
>JAVQXS010000422.1:0-1831 GCA_033578065.1 Thermoleophilia bacterium | reverse complement strand
GCCCTCGAGCGCGCGGCGCGCGCCTGGGCCCTCGTCTTGGGGCGGAGCTTCGTCGTCCCCGAGGACATCGAGCGGCTCTTCGTTCCCGTGCTCGCGCATCGCGTCGTGTTCACGCCGGCGTTCGTCGCGCGGGCGCGGACGACGGGGTGGGAGGTCGCGATCGAGGAGTTCCGCCTCGCCTGCCTCGAGGCCGCGCCGCGGCCGGGGTCGGAGGACGATCCGCTCTTCGGCGGCGCCTCGCCGGGCTAGGGAGGCCGTGGCCCAGGCGCGGCTCGTCTTCCCGCTCGTACCGCGCTGGGCGGTCATCGGCGTGTCCTACGGGACGATGCGGAGCCTGCGGCGCGGGGCGGGCAGCGACGTCGCGGGCTCGCGCCCCTACCGGCCAGGCGACGACGTCCACGCCATCGACTGGGCGGCCTCGGCACGACTCTCCACGGCGCGGGGCGCGGACGAGTTCGTCGTCCGCGAGCGGTACGCGGAGGAGGCCCCGCGCGTCGTCGTCGTCTGCGACCGAAGGCCGGCGATGGCGTGCTACCGACCACCCCTGCCATGGCTCGACACGCCGCGTGCGCTCCGCAGCGTGGTCGAGCTCGTGCTCACGAGCGCGGCCGCGGCCGGTGGGTTCGTCGGCTACCTCGATCACGCTGACGGCGAGCTCTGGTGGCGCCCGCCGCAGGGGGAGCGCAAGCTCCTGCGTCTCGAGAACGCCCGGGTCGCCTCGTCGGAGTTTCGCGCTCCCGACGACTGGCTCGCGCGCGCCTTCGAGCACCTGACGCTCGAAGGGAGCTCGCTTCCCGCGGGGACGTTCGTCTTCTGCGTCTCGGACTTCATTCCCGCTCCGAGCGAGGACGTCTGGCTCGCCGCCCTCGAGCAGCGCTGGGACGTCGTCCCCGTCGTCGTCCAGGACCCGACGTGGGAGCAGAGCTTCCCCGACGTGCACGGGATCGTCGTCTCGCTCCGCGATCCGGCGAGCGGCCGGGTGGCACCGATACGCCTCACCCGGCGGGAGGCGTCCGCGCGCCGCGCCGCGAACGAGGAACGCCTCGCCGTGCTCCTCGCGGGTCTGCGGAGGCTCGACCTCGATCCGATCCTCGTCTCCTCGAGCGAGCCGTCCGACATCCTCGGCGCGTTCCTCGCGTGGAGCGACCTGCGGCGGGCGCGGAGGTCGCTCCGGGGATGAGGCGCCGCGGCATCGTCCTCGTCGCCATGCTCGCCGTCATCGGGGTGGCGGCGGCGACGGTCGCGCTCGCCCTCCTCGCAGCGAGCGAGGGACCGAGGCAGGCCGACGTGCTCGCGGGCGGGGAGGAGATCCGCGTCACGACCCGACTCGAGCCCCGCCTCCCCGCCTTCGGCGACACGGTGCGGGCGACGGTCGACGTCGTCCTCGACCCGCGTCGCGTCGCTCCGGAGTCGGTGCGGATCGCCGCCGAGCTCGCGCCCTGGGAGCTCGTCGTCCGACCCAGGGAGGAGCGTCGACGGGTCGGCGGAGCCATCCACGCGCGGGTCGAGTACCTCGTGCGCTGCACCACCGGGCCCTGCCTCCCCGGTGGCGCGATGCAGGCGCTCAGGCTCCCTCCGGCGCGGGTGTCGTACACGACCCGCGGCGGCCCGGAGGAGCGGCGCGTCGTCCGTGCTGCCTGGCCGCTCCTCGTCGTCTCCTCGCGCCTCGCGGCGTCCGCCCTCGACACGAGCGAGCGGGCACCCTACCGCGCCGACCTCGTCACGCTCCCCGAACCGACGACTCACCTCGCTCCCGCGCTCCTCGGAGCAGGGCTCGCGGCGGCGGCGGCGCTCCTCGCGTGCCTCGGCGGTGCTCTCCTCGCGCTCGCCT
>JAVQXS010000421.1:0-1835 GCA_033578065.1 Thermoleophilia bacterium | reverse complement strand
TGATCACGCTCGGCAAGCGGGGCGACCTGCACGCGCGCCGGCAGGCGCTCGCCGCGCTCCGCTCGAACGACGTCGTGCACAAGCTCTTCGCTGAGGTCGCGCCGCGCTTCGCCGACCGGCCGGGCGGCTACACGCGGGTCGTGAAGCTCGGCTCCCGGCAGGGGGACGGAGCCGCGATGGCGTACCTCGAGCTCGTGGACTACGAGCCGAGGCCGAGCGCGTACGCGCTCGCCCGCGCGCGCCGCGCCGAGCAGGCCGCGACGGCCGAGTCGTCGTAGGGGCGGCGCGGGCCGGGCTGCTCGCCCGCTGCGACTACGCTCACCGCCTGATCGCAGCATGATCCTCCTCGCCTCGATCCTGCTCGCGCTCTTCGTGCTCCCGCAGCCGTGGGGACTCGTCGCGGTCGCCGTCGGAGCGACGATCGAGATCGCCGAGACAGGGCTCTTCCTCTGGTGGTCGCAGCGCCGGCGGGCCTCGGTCGGCGCGGAGTCGCTCGAGGGCAGGGAGGGGATCGCGCTCGGAGACCTCCGTCCAGAGGGGCAGGTGAAGGTGGGGGGGGAGATCTGGAGAGCGCGCTGCCGCGGCGGCGTCGACCGGGGGGCACGCGTCGTCGTGCGTCGCGTCGACGGATTGGTCTTGGAGGTCGAACCCCTCTGAGCGCCGCGGTGACGTCCGAGGAGACGGGGAGCGGAGCGGGGCTGCGGAACTCAGGATCGCCCGCGAGGAGGTCGTGGGCGGTGATCGCGAGCCCCGCGCTCTGTAGGTGTCGGAGGACCGTCCCGAGGGCGCAGGCGCTTCGGTCTGGAGCCGAGCGAGCGATGACGAATGAGCTCGGCATCTCGCCGTCGAGACGGGGGGACGGCGGAGCGATCTCTCGCGCCGACGGGCCGTGCGAGGTCGGCGTCGCCGAGGCGATCATGATGTCCGCGTGGTTCTGAGGCTCACGCTCGAGTACGACGGGACGGGCTTCCGCGGCTGGGCGCGACAGCCCGGGCTGCGGACGGTCGAGGGCGTGCTCCGGGAGGCGCTCGACGCCGTGTACCCGTGCTGGGACGGGCTCGCGGTCGCTGGGCGCACCGACGCCGGCGTCCACGCGACCGGGCAGGTCGCGAGCGTCGAGGTTGACGGGGGGCCACCTCTCGAGCGAGCGACGGACGCCCTGAACGCCGTGCTTCCGGAGGACGTCGCGGTGCTCTGCTCCGAGGAGGCGCCGGCAGGCTTCCATGCCCGCTTCTCCGCTCGCGCACGCTCGTACCGCTACCGTGTCCTTGCCCGGCGGGCGCGCTCGCCGCTCGCTGCGAGGCGGGCGCTCTGGTGGCCACGGCCCGTCGACGAGGAGGCGTTGCGAGACGCTGCCACGCTTCTGCTCGGGGAGCATGACTTCCGCGCCTTCACCCCGACCGAGACCCAGCACGACGTCTTCGTGCGGAACGTCCTCGCGGCCGGCTGGGAGCGCGACGGGGAGCGCCTCGAGTTCACGATTACCGCCGACGGCTTCCTCCGACACATGGTGCGCACGCTCGTCGGGACGATGCTCGAGGCCGGCGCCGAGGCGCCGGCGCGGGTCGCGTCGCTCCTCGAGGGTCGTCCGCGCACGGAGGCCGGCGCCACCTCGCCGCCCTTCGGCCTCTACCTCGAGCGAGTCGAGTACTGACGACGGCCCTGGCTACGATCGCCTCGTGCGCTTCTCCGTCGTCCTCTTCGACCTCGACGGCACGCTCATCGACTCGGGGCCGATCATCCTCGCCTCGATGGAGCACTCGGTCCGCACCGTCCTCGGTCGGGAGGTCGCCCGCGAGGAGCTCGCTGCGGCGGTGGGAGGCCCCGGGATCGTC
>JAVQXS010000420.1:0-1846 GCA_033578065.1 Thermoleophilia bacterium | reverse complement strand
AAGACGACGACGACGGAGCGGATCCTCTACTACACAGGCCGCACCCACAAGATGGGTGAGGTGCACGAGGGCGCGGCGACGATGGACTGGATGGCCCAGGAGCAGGAGCGGGGGATCACCATCACCTCTGCGGCGACGACGGCGTTCTGGCGCGACCACCGGATCAACATCATCGACACGCCCGGGCACGTCGACTTCACGATCGAGGTCGAGCGCAGCCTGCGCGTGCTCGACGGCGCCGTCGCCGTCTTCGACGCGGTCGCGGGCGTGCAGCCGCAGTCCGAGACGGTGTGGCGGCAGGCCGACCGCTACCGGGTGCCACGCATCGCCTTCATCAACAAGATGGATCGCACCGGCGCGAGCTTCGAGGGCGCCGTCCGCTCCCTGCGCGAGCGCCTGGGGGCGAACGCCGTGCCCATCCAGCTTCCGATCGGCGTCGAGGACGACTTCGTCGGCGTCGTCGACCTCGTCGAGATGCAGGGGATCGTGTACCGGAACGTCCTCGGCACCGAGTACACGGTCGGGGAGATCCCGGAGGAGCTCCGTGCCCGCGCCGAGGAGGCCCACCACGCCCTCATCGATGCGGTGGCCGAGCTCGACGATGAGCTCATGGAGACGTACCTCGAGGACGAGAGCGCCGTCACGCCCGAGATGATCAAGCGGGCGCTCCGTGCGGGCACGCTCTCCGGGGCGGTGACGCCCGTGCTCGCAGGCTCGGCCTTCAAGAACAAGGGCGTGCAGCCGCTCCTCGACGCGATCGTCGACTACCTCCCGAGCCCGCTCGATATCCCTGCGATCGAGGGGATCGATCCGCGCAGCCACGAGGAGACGCGCCGGGCGGCCTCGCTCGAGGAGCCCTTCGCCGCCCTCGCCTTCAAGGTCATGACCGATCCGTACGTTGGCAAGCTCACGTACATCCGCGTCTACTCCGGATCCGTGCGGGCCGGAGATAAGGTCCTCAACACGACGAACGGGAAGACCGAGCGGATCGGCCGCATCCTCCAGATGCACGCGAACCACCGTGAGGAGCGGGAGGAGATCGGCGCAGGCGAGATCGCCGCCGCGGTCGGCCTCAAGTTCACGACGACGGGAGACACGCTCGCCGCCGCGTCGGCGCCGATCGTGCTCGAGTCGATGACCTTCCCCGAGCCCGTCATCTCCGTCGCCATCGAGCCGAAGACGAAGGCCGACCAGGACAAGCTCGCGACCGCGCTCCAGCGGCTCGCCGAGGAGGATCCGACCTTCCGGGTCTCGACGGACGAGGAGACGGGGCAGACGCTCATCTCCGGGATGGGCGAGCTCCACCTCGAGATCATCGTCGACCGGCTCCAGCGCGAGTTCAAGGTCGAGGGCAACGTCGGCCGTCCGCAGGTCGCCTACCGCGAGACGATCAGCCGACCCGTCGAGCGGGTGCAGGGGAAGTTCGTCCGCCAGACGGGAGGCGCCGGGCAGTACGGCGACGTCGTCATCAACCTCCTCCCCCAGGAGCCAGGCGCCGGGTACGAGTTCGTCGACAAGATCGTCGGCGGCGCGATTCCGAAGGAGTTCATCCCCGCCGTCGACCAGGGGATCCAGGAGGCGATGAGCTCCGGCGTGCTTGCCGGCTACCCCGTGGTCGACGTCAAGGTCGAGCTCGTGGACGGCTCCTACCACGAGGTTGACTCGAGCGAGCGCGCGTTCAAGATCGCCGGCTCGATCGCGTTCAAGGAGGCGATGAAGCGCGCCCAGCCGAAGCTCCTCGAGCCCGTCATGGCGGTTGAGGTGGTGACGCCGGAGGAGTACCTCGGCGACGTCATTGGTAACCTGAACAGTCGTCGTGGCCGGGTCGAGCACCTCGAGCCGGTCG
>JAVQXS010000419.1:0-1847 GCA_033578065.1 Thermoleophilia bacterium | reverse complement strand
AGCGCGAGCGCGACGACCGCGCCTGCGAGGCTCCGCGGCACGGCCCGAGCTAGAGACCGAGGTGACGCGCGATCACCATCCGCTGCACCTCGTTCGTCCCCTCGCCGATCTCGAGCACCTTCTGGTCGCGGTAGAAGCGGGCGATCGGCGATTCCTCCATGTACCCGTAGCCGCCGTGCATCTCGAGCGCGGCGCCGACGACGCGGGCCGAGAGCTCGCCCGTGTAGAGCTTCGCCATCGCCGCCTCACGCGCGAAGGGACGCCCCTGATCCTTGAGCCAGGCTGCCCGGTAGACCATCCCCCGGGCCGCCTCGATCTCCGTCGCCATGTCCGCGAGCTTGAACTGGATCGCCTGGAAGGAGGCGATGGGACGACCGAACTGCTCCCGCCTCTGCGCGTAGGCGAAGGCGAGCTCGTACGCTCCCTCCGCGAGCCCGAGGCCCATCGCCGCGATCGAGATGCGGCCGCCGTCGAGGATCTCGAGGAACTGGCGGAAGCCGGCCCCGCGCTCGCCGAGGAGGTTCTCGGCCGGTACGGCGCAGTCCTCGAAGGAGAGCTCTCGCGTGTCCGAGGCGCGCCAGCCGAGCTTGCGCATCGGCGGCGAGATTCGGTACCCGGGCGAGCCGTTCTCGACCACGAGGCTCGAGATCTCGTCCGGGCCGGTGCGGGCCGTGATCGTCACCCCCCAGGTGATGTCGGTGCCCGCGTTCGTGATGAAGACCTTCGAGCCGTTGATCACCCAGGAGCCGTCGCGGAGCTCCGCGGTCGTTCGGGTCGCGCCGGCGTCCGAGCCCGCGCCCGGCTCGGTGAGCCCGAAGGCGGCGAGCCTCCGTCCCGAGGCGAGGTCGGGGAGCCAGCGCTCCCGCTGCTCCTCGGTGCCGAAGAGGAGGATCGGCATCGTCCCGAGCGAGGTGTGCGCGGCGACGGTGATCGCGACCGAGGAGTCGACGCGGGCGAGCTCCTCGATCGCGAGCGCGTACGAGACCGTGTCCGCGCCCGCGCCGCCGTAGCGCTCCGGGATGGGGAGCCCCATGAGCCCGAGCTCGCCGAGCTCGGCGACGAGCTCGTACGGGAAGCGCGACTCGCGGTCGAGCTCGGCGGCGACGGGCTCGACGCGCTCCCGCGCGAACGCGCGCACGGTGTCGCGGACGAGCTCCTGCTCGGGGGTGAGATCGAGATCCACGCGCCGCCGCGGATCGTATCCGGGCGGCGAGGGAGTCAGGAGCGGGCTTCGAGATCCCCTAGCGGCGGCCCGTGGACGACCTGCGGGCGGAGCTCCTCGTCCGGCTCGACCCGGCGCTCGCGGTCGAGGGCACGCTCCGCGGACGGTTCCGCCGCGAGGGGGCCGAGCTCCTCGTCTTCCGGCAGGGCCGCGAGGAGGCGGGTCGCGTGTCGGGCGACCCGGAGCGGCTCGACCTGCTCGTCGAGATCCTCGAGACAGAGGCGCCCGACGACGCGAGGGCGGTCCCCCTCCCGAAGGCCCTCGCCGCCTTCGAGCGGCTCGCCGAGGAGCGCGCCACGCTCGTTCGGGCCCTGCTCGGCGAGGGGCGCGAGAAGGTCGAGCGCGTCGAGCGCCTCGTCTGCGCGCTCTACGGCCTTCCCCAGGACCTCACGGAGGACGTCGTCCGGCACGCGGTCGAGCGCGCCGCGCGGTAGGCTCCGCTCGTTCCGCAAGCGAGCGAGGGAGAGATCGAACGATGGGGAGCGTGCAGGAGTTCTTCGAGGGCCTTCCGGGGCGGGTGGACGCCGACCGGATCGCCGGCATGAGCAACACCTACGTCTTCGAGATCGAGGGCGCCGGGACGTGGACGGTCGCGATCGCCGACGGGCAAATCGCCGTCACGGAG
>JAVQXS010000418.1:0-1852 GCA_033578065.1 Thermoleophilia bacterium | reverse complement strand
AAATGTGCCGAACGGCCACTAGCCTCCTCTCGCCGATCGTGCTAATCGTCGCGCATCGCGCCGCCTGCGGCAACACGTGGGCCCGGGAGAGCACATGGCGACTGGACACGTTCCACGGAGGAGAGGTCGTCGGCACGGGCTCCGCGTGGGCGCATGTGCGGCGTCCGCCGCCCTCGCGCTGACGCTCGTCCCGCTCGCCGCCGGCACCGAGCAGACGTTCCCCGGGAGGACGGGCGAGATCGCCTTCTTCTCGAACCGCGACGGCGACCTCGAGCTCTACCTCGCCAACGCAGACGGCTCGAACGTCCGCAAGCTCCTCTCGCGTCCCGGCACCGACGAGTCGCACCCGAACTGGTCGCCGTCGGGCAACCGTCTCGTCTTCACGACCGGCCCGCCCGACCAGAGCGAGTTCGATATCTGGATCGTCAATGCGGACGGCACGGGGGCGCAGCCGCTCGTGACCGGCTCCACGAAGGACCTCTGGGCGCAGTTCTGTAGCGAGCGAACGGTCGTCTTCACGCGGCAGCACTCCGCCTCGGCGTACGACCTCTACGCGGTCGACGTCGACGGCACGAGCCTCCGCCAGCTCACGAGCGAGCCTGGGATCGAGCTCTGGCCGACCTGCCACCCGAGCGGCAACCGCCTCGCCTTCGTCTCGAACCGGGACGGAGCGACCCGCATCTGGGAGATGGGGCTCGACGGGAGCGGGCTGCGTCGGCTCGTGAGCGGGATCGAGCCCGACTACGCTCCGGACGGTGGTCTTCTCGCCTTCACCGGCCGCGATCCCGCCGACGGCAACCTCGAGATCTTCACGATCGACCTCAACACCAACGAGATCGTCCAGCGAACCCGGAGCGCGCCCCCTGGCCGGTACCGCATTCCGAAGTTCGCGACCGAGGCGAGGAGCGACCAGTCGGGCCCGTCCCCCTTCCTCTGGGCGACGTACCTCGCCTCGGAGCAGGTCCACGCGGTCGACGCGAACGGGAACGCCCAGCCGCGGGTGGATCCCGGGGCCGGCGGCGCCCCGCGGCCGCGCCCGCAGCCGAAGCCCGAGCCGACCCCGAAGAGGTGCGAGTGCGAGGAGGTGACGGTGAAGACGCGGTCCGTCACCGTCGGCTCCCGCAGCTGGGGCTTCACCGTCGACTGGACGCTCACGTGCAAGGGAGACAGAGGGCTCCGCTGTCAGGGCCAGATCGAGCTGCTCCTGGCGGCGGAGGATCTCACGATCACGAGCCCACGTCCGAGACGAGGTCAGGGAGCTCGGCCGCTCAGGATCAGCTGCAACGGGAGGTGCGGGACGAAGCCGTCGAAGGGCTCGGCGAGAGTCTCCGGCAACGCCCGAACGTCGCTCCTGCCGAAGAGCCGCGCCGGCCAGACGTACCAGTTCTCGCTGCGGCTCTTCTGCGGCGAGCGGCTCGTGCGCTCCCAGGCCGTCATGGTTTCCTTCGACGCCCGCGGCCGGCTGGACCGCAAGAAGAGCGACCTGAACGCGAACGGCACGCAGGACGGCAAGGAGCGCAGGTAGTCGCCGCGTCGCCCGGCTCGCGGGCCGCGCACGGCGATCGCGCAGACGATCGACCGGCCAGGACGTGAAATGCGCGCCGGGAGCAGCGCTCCCGTCTCGTTGCGAACGGACGCGAGCCGTGCTATCCGTGGGCAATGGCGTCGCGTACGTCGCTCGGGCTCGTCGGCGTGGTCGTGGCCCTCGCGGCTCCGCTCTCCTCCGCCGCGCCGTCCCCGACGCCCGACGAGCGCCTGGTCGCGGAGCTCCAAACGGTGGTCGAGGCCGCCGGGAGCGCGCGGCGCGCCCTCTCCTCCGGCCGGGAGCCCGCCGCGGCGAGCGATCCCCTGC
>JAVQXS010000004.1:0-16564 GCA_033578065.1 Thermoleophilia bacterium | reverse complement strand
GATCTCGCGCCCCTTGTACGTCGTGCAGCTCGGGCAGACGCGATGGGGCCGCTTCGGGCGGCGGCACGTCGGGCAGAGCTGCACCCGGGGCACCGAGATGCTGTGGGTCGCGCGCCGCTTGTCGCGCCGCGCACGCGAGGTCTTTCGCTTCGGAACGGCCATGGGCGGCAGCCGAGTATAGCGGCGGCTCCGAGGCCCTCCGCTCCCGACGACGTGCGTGCGTTTCGTTCGGAAGCTGTGAGAAGTCTCCGTCTCGGCCGCGCTCGAGCCGTAAGCCGTGGTAGACGGGAGAGGCCCACCCGCTCCCGAGGAGAAGCCGTGAGCACACCGAGCGCCCGATCGACGCCGAGGCGTCCCCACGCCCGATCCGTCCACCTCGCGACCACGGCCGCCGTGGTCGGGGCGTTGCTCGCCGCGACGGCGGCAGTGCCGTCCGGTGCCGCGCCGTCAAGCCCGCCGCTCGCGACCGGCCAGCCCGTCGTCACCGGCACGCCGCGAGTCGGCGAGACCTTGCGTACGACCCGTGGATCGTGGACGGGCACGGCCCCTCTCGCGTACCAGTACCGCTGGTACCGCTGCCAGGGTCCCGGCGCGCCCGATGCGTCCGATTGCGCGCGGATCTCTGGCGCCTCGCGGATGTCCTACCGAGTGCGCGACGCGGACGTGGGCTTCCGCATCCGATCCCAGGTCGTCGCCACGAACGCCGAGGGATCGGCCACCTCGACGTCGAACCCGACGGAGGTCGTCCGGTCAGCTCGGCCCCTCAACGTCTCGCCGCCGACGATCGCGGGCGCCGCCGCCGCGGGGAGCACGCTGACGGCGGCCGCTGGCGAGTGGGTGGGCACCACCCCGATCACGTACTCCTTCCGCTGGCTGCGCTGCGACCCGACGGGGAGCCGATGCGTCGAGATCCCGCGAGCGACGGGCACCTCGTACCTGCTCGCGCAGGAGGACGTCGGAGCGACGATGCGCGTCCGTGTGACCGCCCGCAACGACGCGGGCGCGGCGAGCGCGCTCTCCCCCCAGACCGGCGTCGTGCAGCCCGGCGTTCCGCCTACCGGCCCCATCCCCGCGACGAGCCTCCAGCCCGGCGGTGACCAGCTCGTCGTCTCGCGCGTCGTGTTCTCGCCCACGCCGGTGACGAGCAGGAGGGCACCCATCGTCGTGCGCATCCTCGTGTCGGCGCGGGCAGGCCGTCCGGTGAGCGGGGTGACGGTCTTCGTGCGAGCGACACCCCGAGTGGCGCAGGGGCAGAGCGCGCTGACCGACACGAGCGGCTGGGCAACGCTGACGCTCGTTCCGAACGCGCGTTTCCCGAAGCCCAAAGCCGGGTACAACGTCCAGTTCTTCGTGCGCGCGTACCGCGTCGGAGACGCGACCCGGAACCTCGACGGCTACCGCCTCGTCCAGGTCCCGCTCGCGGGCTGACCCGTCACGCCTCAGAGCTCCGCGCGGAGGCGCTCGAGCACGGCCCAGCGAGGATCGGCGACGCGCTCGACGTGCTCGTGCGGCTCGACGTTCAGGTCGGCCCCGCAGTCCGGGCAGAGACCCGCGCAGTCGGGCCGACAGAGGACCTTCTCGGGGATCCCGAGCACGATCGCGTCACGCGCCCAGGCGCCGACGAGGAGGTGCTCGTCGACGACGTACTCGGAGCGGAGCTCGTCATCCTCCGGAGCAGAGGCCTCGTGGAGCTCCCGCGCCCGCACCCCGACCTCGAGCTCAGCCTGCGCGAGGCAGCGCATGCACGGCCCGCCGACGCGGGCGTCGAGCTCGAGCTCGAACACCGTCGCCCCGGACGCCCGCGTGATCGCGAGCCTCACGGCGACGTGCGACGGGGTCACGTCGTAGCGCTGGCCGCCGAGGACGAAGGGGTCGAGAGCGAGCTCCATCCGCTCCTCTCGACGCTCGCCCGGGCGGAGGCGCAGCCGGCGAAGGTCGAGACGATCCACCTGTGCAGAGTAGCGGCGTCGAGGCCCTCCGCGTCCCATGAGCGTGTCTCATCGGATGCTACGTTTTGATAGTGGAACCTGATCGCTGGCTCGGGCTCGATCTCCGCCACCTCGTGGCGCTGAAGGCGATCGCGGACGAGGGCTCGTTCGGACGCGCGGCGGCGCGGCTCGGCTACACGCAGTCCGCCGTGTCGCAGCAGATCGCCGCCCTCGAGCGCATCGTCGGGCTCCGGCTCGTCGAGCGCCCCGGAGGGCCCCGGCCCGTCGCCCTCACGGAGGCGGGACGCGTCCTCGTCCGCCATGCGGACGCGATCCACGCGCGGCTCCAGGCCGCGAAGGCCGACATGGCGGCTCTCCAGGCGGGCGAGGCGGGGCGGCTCCGGATCGGGACCTTCCAGAGCGTCGGAACGCGCATCCTGCCGACGCTCCTCCGCCGCTTCTCGGACGAGCGCGCCGGGGTAGAGATCCTGCTCCACGAGTCGACGAGCGAGGCGGAGCTCCTCGCGATGGTCGAGCGGGGCGAGCTCGACCTCACCTTCTGGACGCTGCCCGTCCCGCCCGGCCCGTACCGCTCGGTCGAGCTCCTGCGCGACCCGTACGTGCTGCTCGTTCCGTCGGGATCGCCGCTCGCGGCGCTCGGTCGCGCGCCCACGCTGCGGGAGATCGCCCTCCAGCCCCTCATCGGCTTCAACCGGTGCGCGGCGATGGATCAGGTCGAGTCGCAGCTCGCCTCGAGCGGCCGGGCGCCGAACGTCGTCTTCCGCTCCGATAACAACGGCACCGTCCAAGGGCTCGTCGGCGCTGGCGTCGGGGTGAGCGTCGTCCCCCGGCTGACGGTGGACGAGGACGATCCGAGCGTCGAGATCGTCGACCTCCGAGGACGGATGCCTCCCCGGATCATCGGGCTCGTCTGGCACGCCGACCGCACCCACTCGCCCGCCGCAGCGGCCTTCGTCGAGACCGCGGTCGACGTCTGCCGCACCTTCGCCGAGCCCGCGGCCGCGTAGCTCCCGCAGCATCGCTACGAGGCGCGCTGCGACGCGTCGCTACGAGGCGAAGCGGTCGAACTCCTCGGGCTCCCCGGGCTCGAGGCGCTCGGGGCCGATGCCTGCGACGACCGTCTCCTGCGAGCGCTCGTGGAGCTTCTCGCGCCCGCGTCGCACGGCAGCGAGGAACTTGTCGAGGTTCACCTCGAGCGTCGACAGGATGGAGTCGGCCCAGTCCTCCATCTCGAGCCGCGTCTCGCGCGCCTTGCGGCGCGCCTCCTCGAGGATCTCCTCCGCCTGGCTCTCGGCGAGCTTGACGATCTCCGTCTGCGAGGCCTCCCGCAGCGCCTGCTCGCGCGCCTCCTGGATGATGCGATCGCACTCCCGCTTCGCCTCCGCGAGCATCTCCTGGCGCTCCTTCACGATCCAGCGCGCCTACTTGATCTCCTCGGGGATCGTCGCGCGCATCTGGTCGAGGATCTCGTACACCTCCTCGCGGTCGACACGCACCTGGTCGGTGAGGGGGACGGCCTTCGCGTTGTGCACGAGGTCGTCGAGCTTGTCGATGAGCACGAGTACGTCCATGGACGAACCAGTCTACTCCCGGGAGGGGACGAGCAGGCCCACCTCGACACGCTACTCCTGCGGAGAGACGGGCGCGCCAGGACGTCCGTCCGGGTAAAGCTCCGCGAAGCGCCTCGCGACCGCAGGAGGCACGAGGTCGTCCACCCGTCCCCCGAAGGACGCGATCTCCTTCACCCCGCTCGAGGAGACGAAGCTGTAGAGGGGGCTCGCCATGACGTAGAGCGTCTCGATCTCGGGCGCGAGCTGGCGGTTCAGGTGGTTCATCTGGAACTCCCACTCGAAGTCGGAGATGACGCGGAGCCCCTTCACCATCGTCTTCGCCCGGTGCTTGCGCGCGAACTCGACGACGAGCTCGGAGAAGACATCGACGACGACGTTGTCGACGTCGGCGAGCGCCGACTCGAGGAAGGCGACGCGCTCCTCCACCGAGAAGAGCGTCTGCTTGTGCGTCGGCTCGCGCACGACGCCGACGACGACGCGGTCGAAGATCGCCGCCGCCCGGCAGATGACGTCGATGTGCCCGTTCGTGACGGGGTCGTAGCTCCCTGGGCAGATCGCCGTAATCACCGCTCGAACACCGTGATCCGAGCGGAACCGTAGCGGCGCGTCGTGGCGCGGTCGAGGGGAAGGGCGGGCTCCGTCTCCGCCGGAGTCTCGACGACGACCCGCGCGCCCTCGGCGAGGAGCGGCGGGAGGAGCCGCGCGAGCGTCTCCTCGACACGCGCCCACTCGCCGTACGGAGGGTCGATGAGCACGAGGTCGTACCGCTCCCCGCCGGCGGCTTCCGCGCGGAGCGCACGCTCGACGTCCGCGCAGCGGACCCTTCCGCCCTCGAGTCGGAGCCGCTCGAGGTTCGCCCGGATCGCGCGGCACGCGCCGCGGTGCCGCTCGACGAAGAGGCAGCTCCGCGCGCCGCGCGAGAGCGCCTCGAGGCCCATCGCTCCCGAGCCCGCGAAGAGGTCGAGGCAGCGCGCTCCCTCGACGGGGCCGAGGATCGAGAAGACCGCCTCGCGCACGCGGTCGCTCGTCGGCCGTGTCGCTCCGCCCCTCGGAGCCTCGACACGGTGCCCCTTGCGCGAGCCTCCGACGATCCTCACGACGCGACAGGATGCTCCGCGTTGCCGAGAAGCCGATCGACCTCCTCCGCGAGGAGTCCCTCGTCGGGGAGCGAAGCCGCGACGTCGCGAGCGCGCTCGAGGAGGTCGGCGTCTCGACGCAGCCGCACGAAGCGAAGGTCCGTAAGACCCGACTGCCGCGTACCGAGGAGCTGTCCCTCGCCGCGGATCTCGAGGTCGCGCTCGGCGAGCTCGAACCCGTCCGTCGTCGCCACCATCGCCTCGAGGCGCTCGACCGCCGTCTCCGTGAGCTCCTCCCGCGGCCGCGAGACGAGGAGGCAGTACGACTGCTCCGAGCCTCGGCCGACGCGACCGCGGAGCTGGTGGAGCTGCGCGAGCCCGAAGCGATCAGCCTCCTGGATGATCATGATCGTCGCGTTCGGGACGTCGACCCCGACCTCGATCACCGTCGTCGCGACGAGGACGTCGAGCTCGCCCGCCTTGAACGCGGCCATGATCGCGCGCCGCTCCTCGGTCTTCAGCCGTCCGTGGAGGCACCCGACGCGGTAGCCTCGTAGCTCGCCGTGGCGCAGCCGCTCCGCCTCCGCCTCGGCCGCGCGCGCGATCGAGGTCTCCGAGGCCTCGACGAGCGGGCAGACGACGTACGCCTGCCGCCCGGCCTCGAGGTGGCGACGGAGGCGCACGTAGGCCTCGCTGCTCCGATCGTCCGTCACCCACGCCGTCACGACGGGCTTGCGCTCCGCAGGGGGCAGCGCGAGCTCGCTCACGTCGAGATCGCCGAAGACCGTGAGGGCGAGGGTGCGCGGGATCGGGGTCGCGGTGAGGTGGAGCACGTGGGGGCTCCGTCCCTCGAGGAGGGCGCTGCGCTGCGCGACCCCGAAGCGGTGCTGCTCGTCGATGACGGCGACCGCGAGGTCGCGGAAGTCCACCTCCTCCTGGATGAGCGCGTGCGTCCCCACGACGAGCATCGCCTCCCCGCTCGCGAGGAGCTGCCGGACGGCAGCGTGCTCGCGCGACGGGAGCGAGCTCGTGAGCAGGAAGACGCGCACGCCGAGGGGAGCGCAGAGCTCGTCGATCGTGAGGAAGTGCTGCTCGGCGAGCGTCTCCGTCGGAGCCATGAGCGCTCCTTGACGTCCGGCCTCGACAGCTCGGAGGAGCGCGTAGAGGGCGACGACGGTCTTCCCCGAGCCGACGTCTCCCTGGAGGAGGCGCTGCATGGGCACCCTGCGGCGGAGGTCGGCGTCGATCTCCGCGATCGCCCGCTCCTGATCGGCCGTGAGCGCGAAGGGGAGCGACGCTCGGTAGCGGGAGACGAGCTCGCCGGCAGGTGGGAGCGACTCGGCGGTCGCCTGCCGTCGCTCGGACGCGGCCCGCGCGAGGGCGAGCCGGAGGACGAGGACCTCCTCGAAGGCGAGCGCCCGCCGCGCGCACTCGGCTTCCTCGAGCGAGCGCGGTCGGTGGAGGGCGACGAGCGCGTCGGCGCGGAGCGGCAGCCCCTCTTCCGCGCAGAGCGCGGCCGGGAGCGGGGATCCGGCATCGCGGGCATGCGCGAGCGCCCGCGCGCGGAGCTCCCGTAGCCGCTTCTGGGAGAGCTCCCCTGTCGCGGGGTAGACCGGAGCGAAGTCCGCCGTCTCGGACTCCCCCTCGAGGTCGTACGAGTCGACGGTGATCCCGAACCGGCTCGGCTTCCCCCGGATCCGCACCCGAGTGCCGGGCCGGAGCCTCTCCTCGAGCCAGGGTTGGTTGAACCACGTCGCGTCGATCTCGCCCGTACCGTCGGCGACGCGAGCTGTGAGAACGGCGAGGCGACGGCGACGCCTGCTCGAGACCGCGCGCACGACGACGTCGAGGACGACGTCCTGCCCGCCGAAGAGGTCGCGGATCGCGACCTTGGGCACAGGATCCTCGTACCGACGAGGCCGCTGCCAGAGGAGGTCGCCGACGGTCTCGATCCCGACCCGGCGGAGGCGAGCCCGCAGCGCAGGCCCGACCCCTGGCAACGTCTCGACCGCAGCAGCGAGCCGCTCCGGACGGGGGGAGCTCGCAGGGCGAGGCCAACGCGCAGGCGGATCGAGGCCCGCGAAGCCGACGGGGAGCTGAACGGCGACCTTCGTCCCCTGCACCTCGCCGTCACTATAGGTCCCGCGCCCGGACGGCCGGCAGGCGTCGACGACGGGTCACGGATCCATGAGCCAGAAGAAGCCCACCGCGCCCGGCCCAGCGTGCGTGGCGACGACGGCGCCGAGCGTCGAGGTGAACTCGATCTCCGCCTTCGGGCGCACGCGCCAGACGATCTCGCTCAAGGTGCCGACCCACTCCTCGGCGTCGGCGTGCGCGATCGCGACGCGGAGACCGGGCGCGTCCTCCGTCGCCTCGACGAACCGACGCTCGAACTCAGCCACTGCCTTCCGACGCCCACGGACGCGCGCGACGGGCGCCACGACGCCATCCTCGACGGTGAGGATCGGCCGCACGTTGAGGAGCGAGCCGGCGAGCGCCTGCGCACGACCGATGCGGCCGCCACGCTGGAGGTACTCGAGCGTCTCAACGGTGAAGAGCACGCCGGCCTCGCGACGGAAGCGCGCGACGAGCTCCTCGATCTCCTCCTCGGTCGTCCCGCGCGCGAGTCGGCGCTGGATGGCGTGCGCGAGGAGCGCGATCCCGAGGGAGGCGCTCCGCGAGTCGACCACCCGTACCCGGTCGTCGCCGCGCTCCCGTGCAGCGAGCTCGGCGCTCTGCACCGTCCCCGACACCTCGGAGGAGAGGTGGACCGAGTAGATGCGCTCGTAGCTCGAGAGCTCCTCGTACACGTGGAGGAAGTCCTCGGGCGTCGGTTGGGCCGTCTGCGGCAGGGTCGGCGACGAGCGGAGCTTCTCGAAGAAGGCCGCGGGGGAGAGGTCGACGTAGTCGCGGAACGTCTCGTCCCCGAAACGCACGTAGAGCGGGACGACGCGCATGTTCGGGAACCGGGCCGGCGCGTCGGGGTAGTCGGACGTCGAGTCGAGGACGACGGCGGTGTTGTCGAGCGTCAGGTGCACGTCTCGGCCCTCCCGGCGGCGGCGACGATGGCGGCGACGAGAGCGCCGAGCCCCTCATCCTTCCGGACGAGAGCCGCTCCCGCACGCCTCGCGGCATCGTACTCGGCCGTCCCCGCGGACGCGCTGAGGAAGACGAGCGCGCACGCGGGCGCGACGAGCCGCACCTCTCGGGCCACCTCTGCGGCGTCGAGGTCCGGCAGGCGGTAGTCGCAGACGACGACGTCGGGGTCGAGCTCCGCGCACGCGAGGATCGCCGAGCGTCCATCGGGAGCCGCGCCGACGACCTCGAGCCGCTCGTCGCGGTCGAGCAGGAAGAGGAGCGACTCCCGGTAGACGTCGGAGTCCTCGACGAGGAGGACGCGAAGCCGCTGCACCACGCTACTCGGCCGCGAGGAGGAGCGGGTAGTGCGGCTGTCCCCCCTCGTGCACCGCCACCTCGAGCGAGGGACGCTCCCCGCGGAGTCGCTCGAGGAGCCCAGCGAGCGGCGGGGCAGCCTCCCCAGTGAGGAGCACGAGGGACTCGCGGTCGCCCTCGAGCAGCCGGTCGAGCACCGCCCGTGCCACCTCCTCGAAGCGGTCGGAGGAGGCGACCGCGACCCCGTCCGCGAGGCCGAGGTAGTCGCCCTTGCGAATCGTGACGCCGTCGAGCTCGGCGTCGCGGGAAGCGATGGTGATCTCCCCAGTCGCCACCGACGCGAGCGCGTCGAGCATCTCCCGCTCGTTCTCCTCCGCTGAGCTCGTCGGCACGTAGCGAGTCATGGCCACGAGCCCCGCCTGCACCGAGCGGGAGGGGACGACGCGCACGGCCTTCGTCGCGTGCGCCGCGGCCTGCTCGGCGGACAGGAGGACGTTCGGGTTGTTCGGCAGCACGAGCACGGCGTCCGCGGGGACCTCCTCGATCGCGGCGAGGATCTCCGCCGTCGAGGGGTTCATCGTCTGCCCACCCTCGATCACGCGGCTCGCGCCGAGACTCTCGAAGAGACGCCGGTTCCCCTCGCCCGGGCACACGGCGACGACTCCCGCCTCCTGCTCGGCAGCGAGGCGCGGGGCGGCGAGAAGCCGCTCCTCACGCTCGGCGCTCTGCGCGTGCATGTTCGCGATCTCGACTCCCTCGATGACGCCGAGCGCGACGCCGGCCGAGAGCGCCGCTCCCGGATCGTCGGTGTGGACGTGCACCTTGAGGGCAGACGAGTCCCCGACGACGAGCAGCGAGTCGCCGAGGCGCTCGAGCTCCTCCTCGAGGCGCTCCGCGTCGAGCGCCTCGCCCTCGACGACGAAGACGGTGCAGTAGCGGTACCGTGAGGGCTCGAGGTGGATCGCCTCGAGCGGGAGCGGCCGCGCCTCGACGGGCGCCTCAGGCAACGGCTCTCCGGCCATCTGGAGGAGGACGCCGCGAACGATCTCGACGAGCCCGGCACCCCCGGCGTCGACCACTCCCGCCTCGCGGAGCACGTCGAGGAGCTCGGGCGTGCGCGCGAGCGCGTCCTCCCCCCGGGCGAGGACGCGCCGGAGGAGCTCTTCCTGGCTCACCGTGCGGTTCGCTCTCCGCTCGGCCTCCTCCGCCATCTCGCGGATGACGGTGAGCATCGTCCCCTCGACCGGCCGGCGGACGGCCCGATAGGCGGCGTCGCTCGCCGAGCGGAACGCTCGACGCAGGAGCGGAGTCGTGATCTCCTCGGCGGGGCCGAGCGCCTCTGCGAAGCCGCGCACGATCTGCGAGAGGATGACGCCGGAGTTCCCGCGCGCCCCCATGAGCGCGGCCCGCGTCACCTCCTTCGCGATCGCGACCCTCGTCGTCGCCGTCGACGCCTCGAGCGCCTCGACGACCGAGCGGAGGGTGAGAGCGAGGTTCGTTCCCGTGTCGCCGTCCGGCACCGGGTAGACGTTGAGGTCGTCGATCCGCTGTCGGTGCGCCTCGAGGTTCGCAAGTGCGGCGCGCGCGAGCTCTCTCACGACCGGAAGCGACATCAGCGCGTCCGCACCTGCTCGATGCGCACGTCGAGCCTGCCGACCGGGGCGACCATGCGGGAGAGCTCGTACTCGACGCGCTCGCGGACGGCTGCCGCCACCTCCGCGAGTCGGAGGCCGTGCGCCGCGATCACGCGCAGCTCGACGACGAGCGCGCCGTCGCGCTCGGAGACGGAGATCCCCCGAGACCGACGCCGCCAGAGCGCGCGCCACCACGGACGCCCGTTCGCGAGCCCGAGGACGCCGTAGCTCTCGAGCGTCGCCGAGCGGACGATCTGCTCGACCGCCTCGAGCGAGACTGCGACCTCGCCGAGCTCGGTCGCGGAGAGGGTGATCCGCTCGCCTGGCACGTGCGCGAGACTAGTCGACATCGGCGGCGAGGAGGCCCCGCGCGCGGTTCCGCTACACTCGCGGCCGCATGTCGAAGGTGTGCGCGATCTGCGGCAAGAAGCCAGGCTTCGGCCACCACCGCAGCCACTCGATGGTGGCGACGAAGCGGCGCTTCGACCCGAACCTCCAGCGTGTCCGAATCCTCCTCGAGGGACGCAAGACGCGCGCGTACGTCTGCACGCGCTGCCTGAAGGCCGGCAAGGTCGAGAAGGCGATCTAGCCGGGCAAGCCCTCAGCGGGCTGCGGCGGCCGCGCGGAGCTGCGCGAACACGTCCGCCATCTCGAGCGCGCTGCGGACCGCCTCTGCCCCCTTGCCGATGCGCTGCTCCGCCTGCTCGACGCGGTCGAGCGTGAGCACGCCGAACGCGACCGGCACTCCCGTCTCGAGCGCCGCGAGCTGGATCCCGCTCGCGGCCTCGCTTGCGACGTACTCGAAGTGTGGCGTGTCGCCCCGGATGACGCAGCCGAGGGCGACGATGCACGCGAAGCGACGCGTCTTCGCGAGCGCGGTGGCCCCGAGCGGGAGCTCGAAGGCGCCGGGGACGACCATGACGGTGATCGCCTCGCGGCGGACCCCGGCGGCGTCGAGCTCGGCGAGCGCGCTCTCGAGAAGCCGTGAGGTGATCGTGCCGTTGAACCGCGAGACGACGACGCCGACGGCGCGGCGGTCGCCTCGCGGCTCGCCCTCGAGCACCGCGTAGCCGTCTGGGATCTCGAGGTCGCCGACGGCGTGCTCGGTCGAGAGCTCGATCGCCATGGGAGCGACCGACTCGGGCTCGTCGGGCCACGCGTCCCCGCGCGCCGGCTCGCCTCCGGCCGGCTCTACCGACTCCTCGCCGGGTGGCGCCTCCATCGCCCCGCCCGGTCGAGCACTAGCCTGCTCCGGCAGCGCCGAGAGCGCGTCCTCCCGTCGCGCGTCGAGGTCGTGGCTCACGCCTCCCCCCCGCCCCCGCCGTCGTCGAGCCGAGCCCCCTGGTGGTGGAGCTTCGAGATCGTGTGGCCGAGCTTGTCGCGCTTCGCGGCGAGGTAGCGCGCGTTCTCCGGCTGCGGCTCCACCTCGATCGGCACCTGCTCGACGACCGTCAGCCCGTAGCCGTCGAGCCCGGTGAGCTTGCGCGGGTTGTTCGTGAGGATGCGGATCGTCGTCAGACCGAGGTCGGCGAGGATCTGGTTGCCGATCCCCCACTCCCGCGCGTCCGGCGGGAAGCCGAGCTCGAGGTTCGCCTCGACCGTGTCGAGGCCCGCCTCCTGGAGCTCGTACGCCTTCAGCTTGTTGAGGAGGCCGATCCCCCGCCCCTCCTGCGCCATGTAGAGGAGGACGCCGCGACCTTCCGCCTCGATGCGGGCGAGCGCCTGCTCGAGCTGCTCGCCGCAGTCGCAGCGCAGCGAGTGGAAGACGTCGCCCGTGAGGCACTCCGAGTGCACGCGCACGAGCACGTTCTCGGCGCCCTCCACGTTCCCTTTCACGAGCGCGACGTGCTGCTTGTCGGTGAGGAGCTCCCGGTAGGCGACCGCCTGGAACTCGCCGAACTCGGTGGGCAGGCGCACCGATACCACCCGCTCGACGAGCTTCTCCGTCCGCCGCCGGTACTCGATGAGGTCGGCGACGGTGATCATCTTCAGCCCGTGGGTCGCGCAGAAGCGGACGAGATCGGGGACGCGCGCCATCGTCCCATCCTCGTTCATGATCTCGCACACGACTCCGGCCGGGTTGAGGCCCGCGAGGCGCGCGAGATCGACCGCGGCCTCCGTCTGACCGGCCCGCTGGAGAACGCCGCCCGGACGCGCGCGGAGCGGGAACACGTGGCCCGGCTGCACGAGGTCGCGCGGGGTCGAGCTCGGGTCGATAGCGACCTGAATCGTGCGCGCTCGATCGGCGGCGGAGATGCCCGTCGAGACCCCCTCCCGCGCCTCGATGGAGACGGTGAACGCCGTTCCCAGCGGCGCCTCGTTGCGCTCCGTCATCGGACGCAGCTCGAGCTCGTCGCAGCGCTCGGGGGTGAGGCAGAGGCAGATGAGCCCCCGCGCGTGCCTCGCCATGAAGTTGATCGCTTCCGGGGTGACGAACTGCGCGGCGATCGTGAGGTCCCCCTCGTTCTCGCGGTCGGCGTCGTCGACGACGACGACGAACCGCCCCGAGCGGATCTCCTCGATCGCCTCCTCGATGGCCGCGAACGGAGAGGAAGCCGTCTGCGTCTTCGCGGGCACGCTCACGTCCGGGATCGTAGCCCTCGTCGGCAGGCCTCCTCGAGGTGCCGCGCGACGAGCTTCGCGAGGAGATCGACCTCGAGGTTCACGCGCCGGCCGGGAGCGAGCGAGGCGAGCGTCGTCTCCGCGAGCGTCTGCGGAACGAGCGCGACCTCGAAGGCGTCCTTCGCGAGCGAGGCGATGGTGAGCGACACGCCGTCGATCGCGATCGAGCCCTTCTCCACGCAGAAGCGGAGAACCTCGCCCGGAGCCTCGATCGCGACGCGGAGGCCGTTCCCCTCGGGCACCGCGCTCCGCACCGTGCCGACACCGTCCACGTGGCCTTGGACGAAGTGGCCGCCAAGCGGGTCGCCGACCCGGAGCGCGGGCTCGACGTTCACCGCGTCGCCCGCGTGGAGCGAGCCGAGCGTCGTCCGCTCGAGCGTCTCCGGGACGACGTGGAACGAGAGCCGCCTGCCATCGACGGACTCCGCGCTGAGGCAGCAGCCGCTCACCGCGACCGAGCCGCCGACGGTCGTCCGCTCCGCAGCCGCGGGCGCCTCGACGACGAGCACGACCCCGTCCGGCCCACCCTCGACAGAGGCGACACGCCCGACCTCGCGCACGATCCCGGTGAACACAGGGGGAACGGTACTCGGGTCAGGGCTCGTGGACGTACGCTTGGAGCACGAGGTCCTCGCCGACGGGACGGGCCTCGAGGCGGACGAGCTCGATCGCCCGGGGGAGCCCGGCAACGATTCCCGGGCCCTCGCCGGAGAGCGTCGGCGCCACGAAGACGAGGAGCTTGTCCACGAGGTCCTCCTCGAGGAAGGCAGCTGCGAGCGTCGGCCCTCCCTCGAGGAGGAGCGACTGGACGCCCTCGGTGGCAAGCTGCGCGAGCTCCTCGCGCAGCGTGCCCGAGCGGAGCTCGAGCTCGCAGCCCTCCGGGAGCGGACCGCGACCGAAGGCGAGGCGCCTGGGTTGGCCGCGCGGCGTCGGAACCCCGCGAGCGTCGAGGCGCGGGTTGTCCCAGCGCACCGTCCCCATGCCCACCCCGACCGCGTCCGAGGCGGCGCGGAGGGCGTGGACGAGCCGCCGGGACGCCTCGCTCGACACCCAGCGCCGACCTGGGACACGCACCCGCCCGTCGAGCGTGACCGCGACCTTGTACGTGACGAACGGCCTGCCTTCGGCGACCCACGTCCGCCACTCCTCGATCTGCTGCCGACAGCGGAAGGCGACCTCGCCCTCGGCGACCTCGACCTCCACCCCCCCTGCGCGCAGCCGCTCGATTCCCCCACCCTCGACCCGAGGGTTCGGATCCCGCTGGCCGACGACGACGCGAGCGACCCCAGCGGCGAGGTGGGCGTCGACGCATGGAGGCGTTGCTCCGCGGTGGGCACAGGGCTCGAGGGTCACGTAGACGGTGGCTCCCCGAGCTCGGGCTCCTGCCGCCTCGAGCGCGCGAGCCTCCGCGTGCGGCCCGCCCCGACGCTCGTGCCAGCCCTCGCCGACGACCTCGTCCCCTCTGACGACGACGGCTCCGACCATCGGGTTCGGGCGGGTTGTCCAGCGCCCGCGCTCGGCGAGCGCGAGCGCCCGCTCCAGGAAGCGCTCCTCCACAGCGAGGATCCTAGGGGGAGGACGGACGCTCCCGGCGCAGGGATCACGAGGTCTGCGCCCCACTCATCTCGCCGACGATCGGCTCTCGCCGGCGCCCTCTAGACGGTCGCGGAGGAGCGCGGCCACCGGTCGAGCGCTCGAGGGGGCGGGAGCGTCGCGCCTCGAGCGCGCGCTCGGCTCCCCGGAGCGCTGCCCGCAGGCTCGCCGACCTCGGACGTGAAGGCGATCAGGGTGCTCGTAGGCGGGCGATGAAGAAGCCAGCGGTGCCGTGGAGGTGCGGGAGCGTCAGCAGGAACTCCGGACGCCGGAAGTGCCTGAACCGCGGCCACTCCTCCCCGAGCGATGGGTCGACCTCGAGTCCGGAGGCATCGACGACGGCCTCCGCCTCGTCGGCGTTCACGGTGCACACGGAGTAGACGATCGTCCCGCCCGGACGGACCCGCTCAGCCGCCGCGCGGAGGAGCGCGAGCTGGAGCTCCGGCAGCGGCTCCGCCCGCCAGCGGAGGTCGGGGCGCTGGTTGAGCACGCCGAGGCCTGAGCACGGCGCGTCGACGAGCGCCCGGTCGAACTCCGTGAGCTCCGGCGGGAGCGCCCGCCCGTCCGCGACGACGACGCGTACGTTCGTCGCTCCGAGCCGGCGGGCCGTCTCCTCGAGCTCGCGCGCCCGCGCCTCGTTCACCTCCACGGCGACGACCTCGCCCGCGAGCATCGTCGCCTTCCCGCCCGGCGCCGCGCAGAGGTCGAGGACCCGCTCTCCCGCACGGGAGCCGACCGCGAGTCCCGCGAGCTGGGAGGCGCGGCTCTGGGGCCAGATACGCCCCTCGGCAAGCGCTCGCTCGTCGATCCGCTCGACGTGCCAGGCGCCGGCGATGTCCGGGTCGGGGACGCCGTCGACCGAGCCGCGGACGAGGCGGACGACCGTCTCCGCCGGCTCGTTCTGCGCGCGCATGAGCGCACGCGCACCGGCGGGCCCGAGGTCGCGCCACCACGTCTCGGCGATCCAATCGGGGTACGAGTGCTTCAGCGCAGCCTCCTGCGGCTCGTGCTCCGGAAGGGCGTCGAGGAGCGGTCGCATCCCGGCCGCGAGCCGCCGGAGAACGGCGTTCGCGAAGGGGACAGCGCGCTCGAGCCCCGCCCGCCGCACGAGCTCCACCGACTCGTTGACGGCGGCGTAGCGTGGCACCCCGTCGACGAAGCCGAGCTGGTAGGCGCCGAGCCGAAGCGCGGCCCGCACCGGCGGGTCGAGGCGATCGACCCGCCTGCGCCCGAGCGTCTCGATCGCGTGGTCGAGCGTCCGACGGCGCTGCACGGCGCCGTAGGCGAGCCTCTGCGCGAGCGCGCGATCCCGCTCGTCGAGCCCCTCGACCGCTCGGCGGAGCGCCCGATCCGCGTACGCACCGTCCTCGAAGACGCGCAGGAGGACCTCGTAGGCCGCGGCCCGGGCCGGGCTCACCGCAGCCCGCGCAACCACTCCTCGACCGTCATCCGCCGTCCTCCCTCGGGCTGTACCTCGAGCGGCTCGAAGGAGCCGTCCTCTGCGACGCGCGCGCGCCAGACGAGGACTGGACGCCCCTCGAGGGTCGCACGCGCGCCGATGTGCGGCGAGAGCGCCCGCACGCGGTCGACGAGCTCCTGCGCCGGCCGCGAGAGGTCGAGCTCGCGGTCGGCGGCGGTGATCTTCGCCGCGTACGTCGCGCCCTCGCTCGGCTGGGGAACGAACGAGGGCTCCGGGAGCGCCTCCTCGAGGAGCTCGACGGCGAGAGACGCCGCCTTCGCGTAGACGGCGCCCGCGTCGTCGTCGGGCGCGATCGGGAACGCCCGTTGCGCAGCGATCGGTCCCGCATCGAGCTCGGGGACAAGCTCGATGACCGTCACGCCCGTCTCCCGGTCCCCGGCCATGATCGCCCGCTCGACCGGCGCAGCTCCGCGCCAGCGCGGGAGGAGCGAGGGGTGGACGTTGAGCCAGAGACGCTCGGTGAGGAGGGGCTCGGGAACGATGAGCCCGTACGCGACCGCCACGACGACGTCCGCATCGAGAGGGAGACCCGGCTCGAGTCGCGCCGGCTGGAGAACGGGGATCCCGAGCCGCTCCGCGACGACCTTCGCTGGTGGAGGACGCAGCCGCTGCCCCCTGCCCGCAGGAGCATCCGGCCGCGTGAGGAGCGCGCGCACCTCGAAGCGCTTCGCGAGCCGCTCGAGGACGTCCGCCCCAAAGGGCGCGGTGGCGGCGACCGCGATCGCCGCGCTCACCGAGCGCCGAGCACGGGATGCGGGCGGAGCTGCCCGAGCGCCGCGCGCCGCGCCTCGGGATCGGTGCGGTCGATGATGAGGATGCCGTCGAGGTGATCGAGCTCGTGCTGGACGACCCGGGCCGAGGGAAGCCCGAGCTCGAGGGAGAGAGGCGCCCCGCGCAGGTCGCGTGCCTCAAGCCTCACGGACACGTGGCGCTCGACGGGGACGAGGACGTCGCGGATGGAGAGGCACCCCTCCTCGTCCGTCTCCGTCTCGGACGACCGCTCGACGAGCACCGGGTTCACGATGACGCGGTCCTCTCCTTCGTCGGAGAACACGAACAGGCGCCGGACGACGCCGAGCTGCGTCGCGGCCAGCCCGACCCCCTGCGCATCGTGCATGAGGCGGAGCATCCGCTCGGCGAGGCGGGCGAGATCGTCGTCGAAGCGCTCCACCTCGCGTGCCCTCATCCGGAGCGCGGGATCGCCGAACTGACGGATCTGCGCGAGCGCGAGGAGCCGACGCACCTC
>JAVQXS010000417.1:0-1854 GCA_033578065.1 Thermoleophilia bacterium | reverse complement strand
TATCGACGGAGAAGACGCGGATCTCGGGGTCGATCTCGGCCGCCATGTCGAGCACGGCGACGCCGTCCACCTGGAAGGCGGTCGAGATCGCGATGCGAGGGGAGAACCGCTCGAGCGCCCACTCGAGCACGACCTGCGGCTCCTCGCCCTCGAAGGCGACCGAGAGCTCGCCGGCCTCGAGCTCGTCGAGGAGCTCCGTCGCCATCAGGCTGCCTCCTCCTCCCGCTCGCGCCGCCGCGCCGGCTCGAGCCCGGCGAGACGGCCGAGCTCGTCGCGTGCGAGGCGGCGCGCGAAGGCGGGGAACGACTCCCCGTCTCGGCGCTCGCCGAGCCAGCCCTCGACGAGCCCGGCGACCGCCCGCTCGAGGTCCTCGCTCGGCACGCGCCGGAAGAGGGGCTGGCCGATCGCCGCGTCGAGGCCGAGCCCGCCGCGCACGAAGATGTCGTACGCCTGCCGCCGCGCGCCCGCCTCGTCGCGCGCCGTCGTCCCCTGGAAGCCGAGGTCGCCGACCCAGTGCTGCGCGCACGCGTGCGGGCAGCCGTCGAGGTGGAGGCGGAGCTCGGCGATCGCCTCGCCGAAGCGCGTCTCGAGGTGCTCGATGAGGCGGCCGAGCCGCGTCTTCGTCTCCGTCACGGAGAAGTTGCAGTGGGGCTCGCCCGTGCAGGCGACGGAGCGACCGCGGATGGGGTTCACGTCGAGGGGGAAGCCGATGTCCGCGAGCTCGGCGACGACGCCGTCCGCCTCCCGCTCGGGGACGTTTGCGACGACGAGGTTCTGGAGCCGCGTCACCCGGATGTCGGCGCCGACGCGCTCGGCGAGGTCGGCGATCGCGATCATCTGGTCGCCGGAGACGAGTCCGAGATGCACCGGCACGCCGACGTAGACGAGCCCGGGCTGGCGCTGCTCGCGCACCCCGAGGTGGTCGGAGGGCGGACGGTCGGTCGGCGGGAGCGCGAAGTCGGCGAGCCGGCGACCGAGGTGCTCCTCGATGCGGGCGCGCATCCCCTCGGGCCCGAGGTCGTCGACCATGAACTTCAGCCGCGCCTTCACCCGCGAGACGCGGTAGCGGAGGTCGGCCGACCAGACAGCCATGATCGCCGCGAGGAGCTCGACCGCCTCCTCCTTGGGGACGAAGACGCCGAGGTCGCGGGAGAGGCGGGGCACCGAGGAGAGCCCGCCGCCGACGCGCACAGCGAAGCCCTCGCGTCCCTCGTGGAGCGCGCCGACGAGCGCGACGCAGTTGATCTCAGGGGCGTTGCAGCGGTCGGCGCAGGCGGCGATCGTGATCTTGTGCTTGCGCGGGAGGTCGCAGAAGTCGGGGTTGCCGTAGAACGTCCGCGCGGCCTCGGCGACGATGCCCGAGCAGTCGAAGAGCTCGTCCGGGTCGAGGCCCTGCACGGGGCAGCCGGTGATGTTGCGCACGGTGTCGCCGCAGCCCCCCGCGGTCGTGATCCCGGCCGCCTCGAGATGGGCGAACACCTCGGGCAGCTGCGCCAGCTCGAGCCAGTGGAGCTGGATGTTCTGGCGGGTCGCGAGCTCGCCGTCGCCGCGCCCGAAGCGGTTCGACGCCTCCCCGATCGCCCGTAGCTTCGCCGGCGTGAGGTGCCCACCGGGGAGCTTGATGCGGAGCATGAAGCGACCCACCTTCGGCTTGTCGTGGTAGAGACCCCACCACTGGAGGCGCACCATGTCCTCCTCGGGGACGTGCTCGTAGCCGGCGGCGATGAGCGCCGGCAGCTCCTCGCGGATGCCGAGGGGCGCCCGCTCCTTCTTGATCCGCTCGACGGGGTTGCGCTTGAGGACGAGCTCCCAGTCGGGCTCTTGGGTACGGGAGGGGGATGTCGTGCTTCCGAG
>JAVQXS010000416.1:0-1855 GCA_033578065.1 Thermoleophilia bacterium | reverse complement strand
CGACGAGCGCGCCCGCGGCCGCGAGCGAGGCGAGCGCGGCAAGGACCGCCTTCCGCGCAGGGTCGATGCGGAGGCCGAGCCGCTCCCGCGCGTGGCGCGCGACGCGGCGCCGCTCGGCGAGGACGAGCGCGGGCCCGAACGCGCAGAGCCCGAGGAGCGCGGCGAGCGGCGTGACGAGCGTCACGCGCATCAGTAGCCTCGCCCCGGATCTCCCGCGCCTGCGCCCTTCGACCCCCGGCCACTCGGCGAGGGGTTCCTGCCTCCGCCGCTCTCGACGAGCTGGATGCTGCGACCCCGCTGGAGCGCGATCTCGAGGTTGAGCTTCGCCTCGTCGTTTCGAGGATCGAGGGCGAGCGCGCGCTGGAGGCTCGAGACCGTCTGCTCGAGGAGGGCGTCCCGCTCCTGCGTCTCCGTCGCGAGGCGGACGAGCCCGAGGACGCCGAGGAGGCCAGCCGCCCGGGAGCGCCACGCCGGATCTCCTCCTCCGGCGGCGATCGCCTCGAGACGCTCCTGCGCCTCGTTGCGGAGGAGCACGAGCTCGGGGTCCGAGATCGCGTAGTCGTCGAGCCGCGCGCGCCGCAGCGCGCGGAGCGCCTCCCGGAGCTCGAGGTCGTCCCCGAGCCCGAGGAGCCCCCGCGAGACCGAGGCTGGCAGGATCGTCGCGCCCTCCCACTCGACCTCGGGCGTCTCCCGGAAGGCGGCGTCCGCATCGGCGAGAGCCTGCTTGGAGCGGACGACGTCGACCGCGAGCGCGGCCACGGCGGCGGCAGCGGCGAGGCACGCCGTCCCGGCGAGCGCGAGCGTCACCCGGCGAGCGACCTCCCGTCGGCTCATGCCGCCTCCCGCCCCGTGCGCGGGAGCCCGAGCCGGGCGGTGAGGCGCTCGTGCGCCGCGAGCGCGGCGAAGAGCGCCGCGCCGAGGAGGAGCAGCACGGTCGGCTGGCGGCCGACAAGCGCGCTTCGAGGCCCCTCGCTCTCGGCCTCCTCCAGGATGGTCAGCGCCCCTTCCTCGAGGAGCCCTGCGAAGAGGGCGCGGCCGTCGCTCGAGGGGTCGATGGCGGCGACGCGGAGGGGGATCGAGCGCGAGCGCAGGCTCGCGATCGTCCGGGCGAGGACGGGAACGTCCTCGGGGGCGGTCGCGAGGTCGCTCACGAGGAGGATGGAGGGCCGCCTGACGCCGTCGCGCTCGAGCATCGTGGCGGCGAGCTCGAGGGCAGCCGAGATGCGCGTCCCGGCTCGGAAGCCCTGCGCCCACGGATGGGGCTTCCCGCCCGTGGGCACGAGCAGGCGCAGCACGGAGCGGAGCTCGCGCGCAGGCGTGCCAGGCGGGAGCAGCTCGTAGGGCACGTCGGAGAAGATGACGAGACCGATCCGCTCGTCTCCCTCTGCAACCCCTCGCAGCACCCGGCGGACGTCGGCGTAGTCCTCGTCGGCGATCGAGAGGGAGAGGTCGATGACGACGACCCCGCTCGTGCCGCGGGGCAGGAGCCCGGGGTCGCGGGTGTCGAGATCGCGGGCAGCCGTCACCGCGGCGACGAGGAGCGCGAGCACTGCGGCGTTCAACCCGACGGCAAGGAGGCGCGTCCGTCGCTCGATGCGGGCGAGAGCGCGGACGTCCGGGCTCGGGATCGAGAGCCGACGGCTACCGCGCATCCGTTCCTCCTTCCTCGGCGGGGCAGGTGCCACGCTCTCGCTCGAGCTCCGCCCGCACTCGCGCGACGAGCAGAGCCGCCTCCGGGCCGTGAGGAACGCCCGACGACCACGCGAGCGCCTTTGCGACGCCCGCGAGCTCGCCGTCGCCCGAGGCCTCGAGCTCGCGGGCGACGAGCTCGAGGGCGCGACGGCGCTCGCTCCCG